>CAYQFO010000001.1:0-29323 GCA_964416815.1 uncultured Rhodobiaceae bacterium
GAAATCGCGCTTTCCACCTCAGCCGAAAAAACATTCTCACCACCGGTGACAATCATGTCCTTCATCCGGTCGGCGATGAAGATGAAGCCGTCTTCATCTATATAGCCGCCATCGCCTGTATGCACCCAGCCATCCACCAATGTGCTTGCGGTCTGCTTTTTCAATTTCCAATAGCCCAGCATGGTGCCTGCGCCACGGGCGCAAATTTCGCCCACATCGCCGCGTTTGACCGGCGCACCTTTTTCGTCAACAATTTTCACTTCGGTGCCCGGTACCGCGCGTCCGGCCGAACGCAATTTGCTTTTATTGGACGGGCCAAGCACATGAAATTCGGGCTGCAAAGTGGTGACCAAGGGTGCCAGTTCGGTTTGGCCATAGCCTTGGACAATTTTCAGGTCGGGCATACGCTGAATCAAATCCGTCATCAGGCCTTCCGGCATCGGCGATGCGCCATAGAGCAAATACTTAAGCGAAGACAATTTCTGCGTATCAAATTTTTCACTTTGCAAAAGCATACCAATCATGGTCGGCACCAATAGCGCGTGCGATACGCCATGTTTTTCGACCGTCGCCATAAAATTATCAATGTCAAACATCGGAATATAGACATGCGTACCGCCAACCGCCGAGACGGCACCGCCGGCAGCCCCATCAGCCAGATGAAACATTGGCGCAACATGCAAATATCTGTCTTCCGGTTGGATCTCCAACATTTTGGCGAGAACCAGATTATTATACCAGAGCGCACGATGCGCTAACATCACGCCTTTGGGAAAACCTGTGGTGCCGCCCGTATAGTAAAGTCCGGCGAGGTCTTCGCCACGACGACCGGCATCTTCGCACGGCGCCGCCGAGGCGATAACTTCCTCATAGGGCGTCATACCGTCCGGACAATCGCCGTCATCGAGATAAATCACATGTTTCAAATTCTTCGCCGTTTTGCGAATTTCCGGCAGGGCAACAGAGAACGCTTTGTCTACAAACAGAATTTTTGCCCCCGAATCATTCAGCGAATAGGCGTTTTCTACGACCGTCCAGCGTATATTCATCGGCACCACGGCAACACCGGCATACCAGCAGGCAAAATAATATTCCGTATAACGGTCCGAATTAAGCGCCAAAATGGCCACGGGATCGCTTGCTTTGACGCGCATTTTGTGCAGCCCCCCAGCAAGGCGCACAACGCGCTCACGAAACTGCGCCCATGTTTGTTGGCGGTCGCCACAAATGGTCGCTATCGCGCTCGGTCGCGCCTCGGCAGCCGAGTGCATGAATTGTGTCAAACCAAACATATTTTCTCCCCCATTTGCTGCATCCTAAAACACTGGACAAAGCGTTGTAAACGCAAAAACGACAGTCATTCAGAATTTTACAATCAGCCCTTCGCGCGGCGTCATGCTGCCAGCAATAACGGCGTCATAGGTCGGTTGGAAGCTTTGAAGCGTGTCAATTTCCTTGACCTGCATCCACTCACGCGCATGTGCCATACCGCCTGCCAGAAATTCGGCAATTTTTTCGTTGAACGCGACCGCACCCCATTCGGCAGCGCGACGCTGAATATGGCTCGGGGCAAAAAACATGGCACTGCGCTCGCGGATGATTTTGACCGCATTGGGGTCGCTTTTGGTTTTGCTGTCATCCCAATGGGTCAGGCCGACATTATGGCAGTAACGCATATTATCACCGAGCCGCCCATGCACCGCTCCAATAATGGCGCGATTGCCCGACATATCAACCAGAACCGACGGCTTGTCGGGCAGGCTTTCAAGCCCATTATAGCCAATCGCGCTGTCATAAACGCCGGTGGAAGTGACAAAATCAAGATTACCAGCCGACGTCAGGCCGATAATGGCCGGACGCTCACCCTTAATCTGCGCCAGCCCATAGGCCAGCCCAATCGCCGTTTTGCTGGAGGCCGATAAAATAACCACTTGCGCGGCATCAAAATATTTTTTCTCCTGCAAAGCATCGCAAAGACAAAAAGACGTACCGTAAAGCGGGTTCAACAACGCACGAATGCTGTCTGCCAAAGCGTCCCCTTTATCTTTACCGAGCCGGTCATAATTATTGTAAACTGGCGGCAGTTTGGCGCGATGCGCTGCGCCATCCACCAAGCGTTCCGGCGACACGCGCACCGGCGTGATTTGTAAATAATCGGCCATTGGGAAATAACCATAGAGGCGTTCGCCTTTTTCAATATCGGCGGTTTGCGTCGCCACCACTTCACCAAAACCCCAGACCGGCACCAGCCCCCAATTTTCATCATCCTCCTTGGCAAGGTGCGGCGGAAAAAATTGCCAATA
This sequence comes from uncultured Rhodobiaceae bacterium, assembly GCA_964416815.1. Taxonomy (GTDB): domain Bacteria; phylum Pseudomonadota; class Alphaproteobacteria; order RS24; family RS24; genus JBPCVS01. The sequence continues at coordinate 2,304 of CAYQFO010000001.1, forward strand.
GCCAATCTGCTCGCCAATCGCGCCATAGGTCACATTATTAGCCGTAAAAGCAAACCGCTCCAACGCGACCAAAATATCGCCCTCCTTGAGAGCGAAATCCGCAGGCGTATGACCGGTCGCCACCAGTCGTGTTTTGGTAATGTCGCTTTTATGTGTTTGAAACTGGCTCATTTATACTCTCCCCATTGTTCGTCTATTATTTGACGTGTGGGATAGTGTTGCGCAAAACGCCCCATTCGGTCAAATGCTGCCAAATAGATTGTTGGCTTCGCGCCCACCAGACGATTATAAAAAGACATGCACAAGAAACGAATTGTCATTGCTGGTGGCGGCATTGCCGGATTGGCCGCCGCCCTTGCCCTTGAAGCGCAGGCGCACGAAGTCGTGGTCTGCGAGCGCAGCGCAGATTTGCAAACCGCTGGTGCCGGACTTCAAATAAGCCCGAACGGCATGAAAGTGCTACGCGCATTGGAGCTGGAAACCGAAACATTGGCACGCGGCTTTCAACCCCAAGCACTGGAAATGCGGCTGGGGCGGTCGGGGCGACAGATTTTTACGCTGCCGCTTGGGACGCAGAGCCAAGCACGATGGGGCGCACCTTATCTGCACCTGCATCGCGCCGATTTTATCGACATGCTCTCCAGTGCGCTCGGTAACCGCGCGCCGAAGGCTTTGCGGCTCGGAGCCGAAGTAACGGCTTATGAAAATTCCGATAGCAGCATCGGGGTAACATTGGCCGACGGCACCCAATTGGAAGGCGATGTGCTGCTGGCGGCGGACGGCGTGCACTCGCCCCTGCGCAATCAAATGCTGGAGCCGCGCCCTCCCCACCACCTTAACCGCCCTACCGGCCTCGTGGCGTGGCGGGTTGTGGTGCCGGTGGCGGCATTGGCAACGCCGCCGCCACTGACTGCCTGTGTTTGGGTGGGGCCGCGCCGCCATGGCGTCACCTATCTTTTGCGCGGTGGCACATTGGCCAATTTTGTCGGCGTGGTGGAGCGCAATATCAATATGGAGGACAATGTTACCGAGCCATGGGTGCGCCAAGGCACCCGAGCCGAGATATTGACCGATTTTGACAGCTGGCATCCTATTTTGACGCAATTGATTGAAGCCGCCACGCAGCATTTTGAATGGGCTCTTTATGATAGTGCGCCGCTACCGCGCTGGCATGACGGGCGGGCTATTTTAATCGGCGATGCCGCTCACCCCACCTTGCCCTTTATGGCGCAGGGCGCGGCAATGGCACTGGAAGATGCGCTGGTGCTAGCGCGGCTGATGGCTTCTATGGATGACGTAACCACGCTCGGGCAGAAATTTTACGCCGCGCGCATCAGCCGCACCGACGCGGTTCAACGCGGCGCACGTGCGCGGATGAAAACCTACCACCGCCGCCATGCATTCACGCAAGCGGCCACTTATGCGCCTTTGTGGTTGGGCGGCAAATTTGCACCTACCCGTGTGATGGCGACACAGGACTGGCTCTATAAATATGATGCCGCGTGATTCTTAAAGTCACTCGGCGCCGTCAATCCATACCGGCGACGACCATGCCATGTCGGTTGTTGTGTTTGTGATGGTGTTTGGCGGGGCTTGCTGCAAACGAATGGCATCATAGCTCGACCAGCGACAGCTCGGCACCTGAATGACGCGGCTGTAATAAAACGCCGCCGCGTTGGCTTCATAGTCGCTATCCTGCCAGATGGCCTTCAACTCACCGGCACCGATATTTTTCGGCAAGCGGCAATCGGCTTTATCAGGGCTTGGTTTGAGCGGTGCGCATTTTCTAGTGGTCGGGTCGGCCACCCGCCCGTTGCTACAGGCGACATCGAAAATCTGCTCTTTGACTTCACCATCTTGAAGCCATGCTTTGACAATCTGCACTTTGTCGAGCGGCGCGGCGTGTGGGTCGCGCAACGCCCAAACAAAAAAGTTCACCCCACCAGTCTGACCGGCCTGCGGTTTCAGATGCCCGCCCATCGGCACACCCAGACGATAGGCCGCCCGCGCCGGATGAGCGGCTTGCATCACCTGAGTCATATTTTGAAAACTGCCGAAAAAGCGCAGACGGATACGCGTGCCACTAGTGGCATAGACTTCCTTGCGCTGCATCGCATCGAACAACGCATTGCGGGTATTTTCAGCCGCCCATACAGCCACCAACCCGCCCGGATTTCGTTCCAGAAGCTCGCGCCCGCGACTGCCGCGCGTGTTGATTCTGTCTTCAGCCGGTGCGCTGAGAACTCCGCTCGCGCCGCGAAAATCCCATTCTTCGGCATCCCCGGGCGTAGAATTATGCGTATCGGTGCTACCAATCATACCGAATTTGAGCGGATTAAAGCCCAGTTTATTTTTCAGTCTTAGGCCAAATTTAAGCCCGTCGCGCGCCATTGAGGTTTGGTGAATGCACGATGTCGTAATCCCAATTTCGGCATCGTCCGCGCACACTGGCAGAAATTGCTCGAACCCACACGCTTCATCTTTTGTACCAACACCAATAGCGCATTCGGAATTACCCTTGATTTGAAACATTTCGACCAGCGGTTCATAATCGCGGCGCATCGCCCAGTCTTGCGGGCGATAGACATCGCCGTCAATGGTGATACCGGCAAAGGCCAGCCCCCATGATTTGTTCGGATTATGCGGGATTGATATTGCCTCGCACGGCGCCCGACAATTGGTCGCCAGATGCTGCCAGACATCAATTTCTGTGGCCGCCTCAAAGGCGGATATGGCATATGCCGACACATAGCTATTGCGGAAAATAATATTGCGGTGGAGCTTACCGCGATTTTTCAGTGGTGGCGAATATTCATAGGCGGCAAAGCTTGTGAATCGTCCCGGATTATTATGCTTTTCTGCCATCGCCGTTACATGCTGCCAAGTCGAACGCGCCAGTTCGATTTGTTGTTCGGGCGGGCCCAGTGGCAGACGTTGCATCGGACGCTTTTCCCCGGCTTCGCGCAGTTCCAGAAAAAAATTGGCATTGGGCGTTTCAAAGCGTTGGCACAGACGCTCTGCTGCGGCACTCTTATTGGGCTGGGCGCACCCCTCAAACAGACCAAAACTCTCGGCATGGTCGGTAATGGCGGCAAAATCAAGCGGCGCACTAAGTTGCATTTTTTCGCCAACCGCATTGTCCATCTCCTCACCTTTGGCAAAGCGATAGGCCTCATCAACGCTCAAGCGATTGCCGAAAATATAGCTGTCAAAAGACAAGCGCGAATGAACATGCAAATCACCGAAATAAACATTGCGGTCGCGGTTTTTCGGCTTCATTTTCGCCTTTGACGGCGGCGGCATAAAAATGGCGGCTTCATTTTGAGCTGCCGCAGAGACCCGTTTGGCCACGATGATTTCAGGCGGCAGAAAAGGCCGGTTCAAAAGATGATATACATAGCCTAAAGCCGCCACCATCATGACCGCGAGAATGACGCCCGCAAAGGTCAATTTCGTTCGATGACGTCGTATCCAGTCGCGCATAATTTTCTCCCTCCCGCTTCATTATTCACCCAAGGTTGGTCGGAGAACACCCTGATGTCAATGGCCGCCAAATAGAATAAAAGTGCCTTGTTTTGCGCTATTGGTGTGGTGTAAATTAAATAGCGGTTGCCAGCGACTGGTCAATATATTAGCATTTTGTATAAACGTTTTCATGAGGTGTGCGGACATGACGACAACCAACTCTGAAGCTAAAGATGAGCGTTTCCGGAAATTGTTGGAAACACCGGCCGTTTCTTGGCCTGTTTGGACTCTATTTGCCATTGCTTTGGCTTTGTTCATAGCATCTACAAATGCGGCAATATCAGGCACATTGCCGATGTGGGCTGCATGTATAATCAACGGGTTTGTTCTATACTTGTTTTTTTCGCCAATGCATGAAGCACTCCACGGCACGGCATCAAGCAATCATTTCATGAATGAAGCTATCGGGCGTGCGTCACTGGCTGCATTTATCCCCGCCGCGCCCTTAGAGATAGCGCGCTGGATTCACCTTAAACATCACGCGTATACGACTGGCAAAACCGATCCCGATAATTTTATGCATCACGGAAAGCCTTGGATTCTGCCCCTGAGATGGGCGAACTTAGACGTTTATTACTTGCTGGCATTTTTCCGCTCTGATGAGGCTGCAGTAAAGCGCCACCGCGGAGTTGTCTATTGCTATTTGTTACTTTTCGCAGCTATCGTAACAGCTTTTATTGCTAGCGGATTGGGCTTTGAACTCCTCGTCTTATGGTTTTTGCCGACACGTATTGGGCTGGCCCTTGTAGGCTATATTTTTGTTTTTCTACCGCACTACCCGGCCAATATATCTGCTAAGGAAGACAAGTATAAAGCGACAACCATGCGGCTTGGGTGGGAGTGGCTAATGACCCCGTTGATGGTTTACCAAAACTACCACCTTATTCATCACCTTTATCCCAATGCACCGTTTTACAATTACATGAAAATCTGGCGATTACGCCATGATGAGTTGATGTTAAAAAATCCAGCACTCCAGAAGAGCTTCGCTCTCCAGCCGACGTGGCGATAAGCCGGTCAAACTTTACGACCTAGCTGGAACGGCTTAACAAATATGGTGTAACCTAATTATTCCACCAAGGTTGGTCGGAGAACGGCCTGATGTCAATCTCATTCGTCCATGCCGAGCGGTGCTGGTGCGCCAGATGGTAATAGGTCTCAGCCAGTTTTTCCGGAATCACCATGCCATCCTTGCCACCGGCTCTTTCTTGCAGCAATTTGGCATAGAGTTCATCGCCCAGCAATTTACCCAGCGTGTCAGGTGCCTCAACCGCCGCGTCAATCAGAATATGACAGATGTGGATATTTTGCGGCGCAAATTCAGCATTCAAACTTTGACACAGCATACGCCGTCCACCAATCGCCGCCGCATGCGCGTGTTGACCGGCATTGCCGCGCATGGCTGAGGTGGCAGATGTCACCAGAATTTTACCGCCGCCGCGCTCAACCATTAACGGCACCACCGCTTTGGCAAGCCGAAACAAGGCAAAAGCCGTCATCCGCCAGCCCAGTTCAAACAGCTTATGGTTGGTATCGGCCAGCGGGCGGTCGCCGAATTGTGCGCCGAGATTGAAAATCACCACCTCAATCGCGCCAATCTCTTTTTCAATATGCGCGATTAAATTTTCAATGGCATCGTCTTCAACCGCATTGAGCAGCAAGCCGTCGGCCGTACCACCGGCCTCACTTATATCGTTGACCAGCCTGTCGAGGCCCTGCTTGTCGCTGCGCCGCGCCAGCACCACATGATAGCCCTCTTCGGCAAATTTCTTACCGACATGACCGCCAATACCTGCTCCGGCACCCAAAACCAGACAAACGGATTTTCCTGTAGGCATATTTTTCCTCTTTATTTTCTTGCACCCTTAAATAAGTGTAACATGAAAAAGCTTTTTGGGAGGGAAGTCAAAAATGAAGCTTTACACTGTGCCGCTTGCGCCCAATCCAACCAAAGTCACGCTCTATATTGCCGAGCGCGAAGCCTTGGGTGCTAAGATTGAGGTTGAACAGGTGATTGTGAACACGCTGAAAGGGGCGCATCGCGCGCCGGAACATTTGGCGCGTAACCCGTTTGGCAGTCTGCCGGTGCTGGCATTGGAAGACGGCAGCCATTTGTGCGAATCGCGAGCAATCATTGACTATCTGGAAGACAAATTTTCTGAGCATAAACTCTTCAGCAACGACCGCGAGACGCGCGCCTGTGAGCGCGATATTGAGCGGATTGCTGAAATACGCCTTGCCGCCCATATCAATATCTGGGTGCATATGGTGAAATCGCCCATCGGCATTGCGCCCGATCCCAAACGCGCCGCCGCGCTGCAAAACGAGATGCAGCCGGCGCTTGATTTTCTCGACAATTTGCTGGCCGACAATCGCGCCTTTTTATGCGGCGATAGACCCACGCTGGCAGATTGCACGCTGGCTGCTTCGCTCCAATTTGCGCGCTTTATCGAAAGTGATATGATAGGCCAGCGCACCCATATACGTCGCTGGGACGAAGCTTATCGCAAGCGCACGCAAGTGGCCGATATTTTGAAATGGTAGTTTTTCCAAAGAGAAAGGAATAAAGCATGTCATACACACCCTCAACAGACTATGCTGTGAGCCAGAAAGTCATTCACTGGCTGATGGCCACGTTCATCATGATTGATCTTTTTGTCGCGCAAAAATTTGGCGGCGAAATGGTGGATACGGACCGCTTTGAATCACGCAGTGACCATGCCTCAATCGGCGTGATTATTGCTGTTTTACTGGTCATTCGTTTATATCTGCGTTGGAAAAACGGCGCACCACCATTGCCGGTGGGAATGCCGGACTGGCAAAAAATGCTCGCGCATGTCGCGCATTGGAGCCTCTATTTCCTCATCGGCTGCCTGATTGTAACGGGCATTGTAACGGCCATGAACGCCAACTCGATTGTCATGCCGTTTGGCTTGTTCAGCTATGGCGATGGCACGGGGTTGCTCGCAGACTTTCAATGGTTCAGGCGGTTTCACGAATTCACAACCAACGCCATCATCGCGCTGATTATTTTGCATGTTGTGGGGGCGCTGTATCATCTCATCTTCATGCGCGACGGCGTGACAGTGCGCATGTTGACATTCTGGAAAAGCACGAAATAGCTACGCGATAGCAACCGCAGAAATTGAAGAAAGTGGTGCCCAGGGGCGGAATTGAACCACCGACACGCGGATTTTCAGTCCGCTGCTCTACCCCTGAGCTACCTGGGCCACCGATAAGTCACGCTTTATAGGCCATGCCGGAGAACCTGTCCAGACAAGCAGGCCGGACAGTTTAATGGACTTGTGGCGTATCATCCTCTTCGCCCGAAGTCGCTTCGATTTGCGCTTCCCAGTCATCGGGCGGTTCAATCGCGGGAATGGCATAACCCTCAGCCAGCCAGCGATGCAGGTCAATATCGGCGCAACGCTTCGAACAAAACGGACGATAGTCGACTTGCGTCTCACCCTGTTTACAAATCGGACATTTGGGCAAAACCATCCTCCCCTTCAACCAAGCGCATGGCCTGCGACAGCGTCACCGCATCGCGGCGGCGGGTCAGTTCAACCACGCAAAATTCCGACATCGGGCCAATACGCACATTATTTTTGTCACCGGCGAAAGCATCATCCAGTGCCTGCATGACTTGTTGCTTTTCTTTTTCATCGCTCATGTCAATAAAATCAACGGCCAACAACCCGCCCAGCGCACGCAGGCGCACTTGATGGCCGATGACAGTCGCCGCTTCCAGATTGGTGGGCAAAACACCCTTATCATCGCTGCCGGAATTGACGTCGATTGTGGTCATGGCTTGTGTTGTTTCAATCATCACCCACCCCCCTGACGGTAGTGCCACACGCGCAGACAAAGCCACCTCCAATTGACCGGCGACATCATGGCGGTCAAATAAATGCTCATCGGTTGCCGCCGCCGACAATAGCGGCTCAACAGAAGGTAAGTGCGTGTGACAATAGCTGCTCGCGTGGCCGAAAACGGCCTCACCCTCAATCACCACGCTTCGCGTATCGGCGTGTATCAAATCGCGCAATACCCGTTCAATCGGCTGCAAATCTTCATGCAGGAGGGCGGGCGGCTCAGCCCTTTCGGCGTGCGCCAAAAGGGCTTCCCATTGCCCGGCCACATTTTGCATATCGGCCAGCATGTCATCGCGCGAAATGCCGACAGCCGCCGTGCGAATAACCCAACCGGCCTGTCCATCCATGCTGTCAAGGCTGACCCCGTTTTCGCCTTGCGTGGCGCAAATATCAGTGGCCAAATCGGTCAATCTTTGCCGCTCGCTCTCATCTTCAATGGCACGCGAGACGGCAATATGTCGGCGGCACGGTGTCAGCACCACAGCACGACCCGGTAGGCTCACATCTGCCGTCACTTGTGCGCCCTTATCGTCCACTGGCGGCTTGGTGATTTGAACCAGCACCGTATCACCATCTTGCACGCATTCTTCAATCATTGTGTCGCGGTCACCATTTTCAGCCAAGGCGCGGGCTTCACGAACGTTCAAAAAACCGGCACGCGCCAATCCAATCTCGACAAAGGCAGCCTGTAATCGTCCGACCACGCGCTCAACACGCCCCAGATAAATACGACCGGTCAAGGTTTGCGCACCATTGTGCTGCTGGTCGAAATGACTCGCCTGTAGATTGACAAGACGACCGTCTTCGATTTGTGCAACCCGTAAAATGCCCTCGGCAAGGCTCATAAACACTTCATGCACCATGATTTTTTCTCACCCTCTCCATACGATAGCCGACCCCTTCCAGCAGCATCACTGTTTCAAATAATGGCAGACCAACAATATTGGTGTACGAGCCGACCAATGCCTTCACCATCGCCCCGGCGCGCCCCTGAACACCATAGCCGCCCGCTACCCCATGCCATTCGCCGACGGTGATATAGTGCGCTATTTCGTCGTCCGACAGCACTTTTATTTTCACCCGTGTGACCACAATGCGGCTCAGCACACGCCCGGCCATGCCCAATGCCACTGCCGTTTGCACACGATGGCCGCGCCCCGATAAAAGACGCAAACACGCACGCGCCTCAACCTCGGTCGCGGGGGCGGGCAAAATGCGCCGCCCGACGCTGACCACCGTATCGGCAGCCAGCACCAGTGCCTCTTTGGCTTCTGGATGTGTGGCCAAAACCGCCCGCAGCTTTTCTTCGGCCAAACGGTGCGCCAAATTGCGCGGCGTTTCATGCGGGCGCGGCGTTTCATCAATATCGGCGGCCACAATTTTGTCCGGCACAATGCCTATCTGAGCCAACAAGTCACGCCGCCCGACACTGGCACTGGCCAGCCAAAACGGTCTATTTGTAGCGATAGGTAATGCGCGCTTTGGTAAGGTCATAGGGGGTCATCTCCACCAATACCTTGTCGCCGGCAAGCACGCGAATCCGATTTTTACGCATTTTACCGGCTGTGTGGGCAATGACTTCATGGTCATTTTCCAATTTTACGCGGAAAGTCGCGTTGGGCAGTAATTCGACAACCGTTGCGTTCAATTCCAGTAGCTCTTCTTTTGCCATAATCCTCACTCATTGAATTGGCGCGAGAATGGCCAAGACGCGACCGAAAATCAAGCAAAAATCGGATTTGTTTTGATTTTTGCTCAACCACGCATCTGCAACACGCTTATCAAAGTAAACAAACGCCGCGCCGTATCCATATCCACTTCAAGATGCGCCGACAAGCGAGCCTGTAAATTTTCGGCACTTTCATTGTGCAAAGCCCGCCGCACCATATCTATCGCTTCTATTTTATCAGGTGTCGCCGTGCGAATGGCTTCAAAATAGCTTTCGCAAATCATGAAGTAATCGCGTATCTGGCGACGAAACGGCGTCAGAGAAATCTCAATCGCTTGTAGCAAATTATGGTCGGTATTGCGAACATCAAAATTGATACCACGGTCAACAACCGACAATGTGACCCGATAAGGACCGGACACGCCCGATTTAAGGCGAAAATGGTTGCTTTCAATCAAATCAAATATGGCCACGCGACGCTCATGTTCAAGGTCAGGGTTGCGCGCTGCCAGTGCCGGATCGTCGAGCGAAATATGCACAATACGGTCGTTGTTTCCCGCCTCGGCCATCAATCAATCGCCGTCCGTGCCGATATTCAGCCGTATGGCGATTGAACGACCATGCGCGTGCAAACCCTCTGCTTCGGCCAGCTGCAAGGCTGCCGGGCCGAGGGCGGCAAGCGAATTGGCATCGCATTTAACCAATGAAGAGCGCTTCATGAAATTCAGCACCGAAAGGCCGGACGCATAACGCGCCGCACGCGCTGTGGGTAACACGTGATTGGGCCCGGCAATATAATCACCAATGGCTTCGGGCGTATAGCGACCGAGAAAAATCGCACCAGCATGGCGAATCTCACCGACCAGTGCTTCAGCATTGTCAACCGCCAATTCCACATGTTCGGGAGCCAAACCATTGACCAATTCCGGTGCTTGCTTCAAAAGCTCATTCACCACCAATATGGCCCCGAAATCAGCCCAGCTTTTCGCGGCAATATCAGCACGCGGCAGGCTTTCCAACTGCTTGTCAATCGCCTCTGCGACCTTATCGGCAAAACCAGAATCATCGCAAATCAATATCGATTGCGCCGTTTCGTCATGCTCGGCCTGACTGAGCAGGTCGGCGGCAATCCAGTTCGGGTCATTTTGATTGTCGGCGACCACGAGAATTTCCGATGGCCCGGCAATCATATCAATACCGACTGTGCCGAATACTTGTCTTTTAGCCGCCGCCACATAGGCGTTGCCAGGGCCGACAATCACATCAACGGGTGCAATCGTCTGCGTGCCATAAGCTAGCGCGGCGATGGCCTGCGCCCCACCAACACGATAAATCTCATCCACCCCGGCCAAACGCGCCGCCACCAACACCAATGGATTAACTTGCCCGTCGGGCGTCGGCACCACCATCACCACACGCGCCACACCGGCGACGCGCGCCGGTATTGCATTCATCAATACCGAGGACGGATAATTGGCCAGCCCGCCTGGTACGTAAAGACCGGCCGCATCAGCCGGCGTCCAGCGATGTCCAAGCTCGACACCACCAGCATCTCTGAACCGGCTGTCCTCAGGTTTTTGACGCACATGAAAATCTGTAATACGCGCCGCCGCCAATTCTAATGCAGTGCGCGTTTCGCTCGAACAGGCACTCGCAGCTGCGTCAATTTCGGCGTCGCTAAGCTGCAAATTTTCAGCCTTTACTTGCTGACGGTCAAATTTTGCCGTCAGTTCAATCAAGGCCGCATCGCCACGTGTGCGTATATCGGTCAAAATACCGGCCACCGTATCACTGACGTCAACCGATGGCTCGCGTTTCATCTCCTGCAAAGCGATAAAACGTTCGGCAAAATCGGCATCGTCAATATGGGCGCGTAGAAAACAGGGCATCAGCCTAAGCATCCTCATCGGGTTTATGGTGCGGACGGGTGCGGGCCGCCCACGCGGTTGTAATGTCTTCCAATATGGCCTCCGGTGCTTCAACATCCAAGCGGATTTGCGCCCCGCCAGCAAAAATCAGTATCAATTTGCCGGCTGGTGGCGTGTGTTCAGTGAATTGCAAGGCCAGTAGCGACAACACACCATCACTGCGCAGGCGGTTGATTTTATAGTACTGCACAGCCAAAACACCAGCCACATTCAACACACTGCGTACGCGCATATTACGCTTTTGATTTTCCCATCGGAAGCGATTCATAACCACGATAAAACGTTTTTCACGCGCCATATAGGTCATATCAGTGACCTGCAAAACCGCATCCTGCGCATGCGCCGACAATATCTGAATATCATCGCCCGTATGAGCCAAAAGCTTCAACGCCTCACTCATGCTTTTCACGACTCATATTTTTCACGCCAAATATGCGCCCCGCACGCTGACAGTTTTTCTTCCAACCGCTCATAGCCACGGTCAAGATGATAAACCCGATTGATAATGGTTTCTCCTTGCGCCATCAATCCGGCAATCACCAGCGTTACCGAGGCGCGTAAATCGGTCGCCATCACCGGCGCACCATAAAGTTGCGGCACGCCGGTCACAAGCGCCGTATCACCGGAAAGCTGGATATCAGCCCCCAAGCGCACCAATTCTTGCACATGCATGAAGCGATTTTCGAATATGGTTTCACGAATATGGCTGATGCCGTCGGCGCAACACATCAAGCCCATAAACGGCGCCTGTAAATCGGTCGCAAATCCCGGATAAGCTTCGGTCGTGATAGAAGTTGGGCGCACGCGCCCATCAGGTGCTGAAACGGTTATCGCAGGCGCATCCCCCGTGCCGCTTGCAACAATCTCAATACCGGCGGCACGCATGACTGGTGCCAACGCCCCAAGCATGTTTTCGTCAATACCCGTCAGCCTCACCGAACCGCCACTGGCCGCAGCCGCCAGCGCATAAGCACCGGCCTCAATGCGGTCACGCGAAACCGTGTGGTCTACGCCGCTAAGGCGGTCAACGCCGGTGATGCGCAAATCACGACTGCCAAGCCCACTGATTTTCGCCCCCATTGCCATCAAGCCGGTGCCTACATCAACAATTTCAGGCTCACTGGCGGCATTGGTGATGTGCGTCTCGCCGCTTGCCAGACAAGCCGCCATCATCAACACATGCGTTGCCCCGACCGACACGAAAGGCAAATCAATGCGCGCTCCCTTTAGGCCGCCTTTGGCCGTGGCATTGACATAACCGCCCTCAACTTGAATATCGACACCCAGTGCCGACAACCCTTTCAGATACAAGTCAACCGGTCGTGTGCCGATGGCGCAACCGCCCGGCAATGATATTTGTGCCTGATGCGCACGTGCCAAAAGCGGACCAATCACCCAGAAGCTGGCGCGCATTTGCGAGACCAACTCATAGGGCGCACGCGCCGACACTAAATCAGATGTTTGCAATTCAATACCCTCGCCCGGCCCGTTGCCAAACTCGGCCACTTCTGTCCCCAACTGGCGTAATAGATTGGCCAATATGCGTGTATCGGCCAGACGTGGTGCGCCGCGCAAAACCACTTTTTCAGACGTCAATAATGAGGCGACCATGAGCGGTAAGACGGCATTTTTGGAGCCGGAAACGGCCAGTTCTCCGGCGAGCGGCACGCCGCCTTCAATCACAATTCTATCCATTATCGGCTTGCCTTGCGGGCGCGGCGGGCGGCTTTGCGGCGCGTCAAATTAGCGCGCAAGGCGCGGGCGAGGCGCTGTTTTCGCTTACCCTGCCCAGCAGCCAGTTTGGTAGAATCGGTAGACTTGCTCATACCCCCTATTTGCCGCCGGAAGCACGCGCGGTCAAGCCCTACAACAGCTTCCCACTCTCTTGCACGATACCGGTTGCATAAGCCATACCCTTATGGCACTAAGCGATTAAGGCTGCCGTAGCTCAGGGGTAGAGCACTCCCTTGGTAAGGGAGAGGTCGCGCGTTCAATTCGCGCCGGCAGCACCAGCCAAGCTAGCGCGCCGCGCGATTGACTTTCTCAAATGTCCGCAACCCCCCCAGCCCCAAAAGCGCATAGAGAATCGTTGTCAGCACATCGAGTTGCAACGCCGGAGGCGCACCAACCGAATTACCAGCAAGCGTCAAACCCCAGATGACCAAATCGCGCACAATAAAATTATAAAACAGCGCCATCCCACACACCCAACCGATAAACGGCCGCCAACCGGCGACAAATATCGATTTATGTCCCGCCTCAACACGGTTAATTTCGGCTTGCACAAGTTGGGGTTGCTGCGCGATGCGCGCGAGTACGGCCTGCTTATCCAGACGCTCTTCGTCGGAGGTGAACAGGGCGTCCACCACATTGCCAACAGCTTCAATCGGCTCAGTAGCAGCTTTGGTAAGAAAAGAGAGCACGCACCAAATATACGCCACCCCAAGCGCACGGGGATAAATTTTCTTTTTGGCTTAGTCGTCGCCCAGATGTACGATGAGACCCACCATAATACGGTTCAAACCGTCATTGTCACCATCGGTACTGCCCGGTGTGTAATCAATTCGTACGGCGCGATGGCGGTCAAAATTATAGTCAAGGCCAATGGCGTAAAGCACACCCTCATCAGTCATTTTATTGCGATTGAACATTGTGTCTTCCTGTGAATTCGCCTGATAAAAGCCCAAACGCACAAAAGGAGCCAGTGCCATATCGTCAAAGCGTTGATGTACCAGCATGTCCAATTCCCATATATCAACCTTCGATGTGCCGACAACCTCATTTTCATAATTATTGGCCTCGGTATAGGCCAGTTCAAAGCTGACGACATCACTATAGACATAGCCAAGCCCAATATTAAAACCACTGCCTTTTTCCTGCTGGTCGTTCACCTCGCCGGCAAATTCAAAATCACTTTCAAGCACTGCGTTCACGCCCAAATACATCCCCGATTCAACTTGCGCCTGTGCTTGCGTGATAACACCCGACATTATGCAAATCATTATATTGGCCACAATAAAGTTTTTCATCTTGCTTCCCTCCTCCCCATATTCAATCAAACGCTTCACTCCAGCGTCCGGTGGTTGCCGCCTTGGCATATTCGGTGGCGCGGCCTTCAAAAAAATTCATATGCTCAATACCGTTCAGCATTTCATCCATCCATGGTAATGGATTTTTCTCAATTTCGTAAATCGGGTCGAGATTAAGCTGTGACAAGCGCCGATTGCCGATAAAGCGGATATAATCTTTCACCTGTTGGGCTTCAAGGCCTTCCACGCCGCCCATTTCAAAGGCCAAATCAATAAACGCATCTTCATGCGTCACCACGGTCTCGCAAGCCTTATATAAATCGCGCCGTATGTCATCTGTCCAAATTTCAGGATTTTCCTGAATAAATGTGTTGAACAATTGAATGATGGAATTGGTGTGCAGCGTTTCATCACGCGCCGACCAGGTGATAATCTGCCCCATGCCTTTCATTTTATTGAAACGTGGGAAATTCATTAAAATGGCAAAGCTGGCAAATAATTGTAAGCCTTCGGTAAAGCCGCCAAATACGGCCAGTGTTTTGGCAATATCGGTTTTGGTTTCGACGCCCCATTCCTGCATATAGTCATATTTGTCTTTCATTTCGCCATATTTCAGGAAAGCTTCGTATTCGATTTCCGGTATCCCAATCGTGTCCAGCAAATGCGAATAGGCGGCAATATGTATCGTCTCCATATTGGAAAAGGCGGACAACATCATCTGCACTTCGGTCGGTTTGAAGACTTGCGAATAATGCTTCATATAGCAATTATTCACTTCCACATCAGCCTGCACAAAAAAGCGGAAAATCTGTGTCAGCAGATTGCGTTCACCATCGTTGAGTGTTTTGTGCCAATCTTTCACATCCTCAGCCATCGGCACTTCTTCGGGCAGCCAATGAATGCGTTGTTGCGTCAGCCAGGCATCATAAGCCCACGGATAGCGGAACGGTTTATAGACAATACGTTCTTCAAGCAAAGACATTGTGTTCCCTTTTTCCCAAAACAGACCAGCCGACTATTGGCACGCCAGACATTCCTCATAATCATTGCCATCACTGCTTTTTGTGGCCATGCTTGCTGTCGAAGCCTTGCCGCCCGTATCAGCTTTTTCAGCCCGTTGGATAGAAAGCGAGCGGCAATAATACAGGCTTTTGACACCTTTTTTCCTTGTCTGATAAAGGACTTGATGCAAATCTCGTTTGTGTACATTGGCCGCTAGAAAGATATTAAGCGATTGGGCTTGATCAATCAGTGGTGCGCGCTCACCAGCCAAATCAATCAACCAACGCTGGTCAATTTCGAAAGCGGTTTTGAACACGGTTTTTTCATCGTCGGACAGAAAGTCCAAATGCTGCACCGAGCCGCCATTGGTGACAATGGATGACCAGACGTCATCGGTATTTTTACCTTTTTCGCTAAGCAGCTTGTCGAGATGGCGGTTACGCACATTAAACGACCCTGAAAGAGTTTTATGGGTAAAACTATTGGCCGCAATCGGCTCAATGCCGGGGCTGGTGCCGCCGCAAATAATGGAAATGTAGGCGGTCGGCGCAATCGCCGTCTTATTGGAAAAACGTTCTTCAATGTTGCATTCGGCAGCATCCAAGCAAGGCCCACGCTCTTTGGCCAGTTGGCGCGAAGCGACATCGGCATTTTCTTTAATATGGGTGAAAATGCGCTTGTTCCACACTTTCGCCATCACGCTTTCCCAGGCAATCATATTGGCTTGCAAGAAAGAATGGAAACCCATCACCCCAAGGCCGACCGAGCGCTCGCGCTGGGCTGAATATTTTGCTTTGGCCATTTCATCGGGTGCGCGGTCAATAAAATCTTCCAGCACATTGTCGAGAAAGCGCATGACATCGGGAATGAAAGCCTCGTCTTTTTGCCATTCCATAAATTTTTCGGCATTCAGCGACGACAAGCAGCAAACGGCCGTGCGCTGCTTATCACGATGGTCTTTGCCGGTCGGTAGGGTGATTTCCGAACACAGATTGGAGGTTTTGATTTCCAGATTGAGCAATTTTTGTTGCTCAGGACGCAGATTATTAACCGTATCTTTGAACACCATATAGGGTTCACCAGTTTCAATACGTGCGGTCAACATGCGAATCCATAAATCGCGGGCTTTCACCGTCGCCTGCACCGAGGCATCTTTTGGACTGCGTAAGGCCCAGTCTTCATCTTTTTCGACCGCCCGCATAAACGCATCAGTAATCAAAATGCCGTGATGCAAATTGAGTGCCTTGCGATTCGGGTCGCCACCGGTCGGACGACGAATCTCAATAAATTCTTCCACTTCCGGATGGTCAACCGGTAGATAAATGGCGGCCGACCCACGCCGTAGCGAGCCTTGCGAAATCGCCAGTGTCAGGCTGTCCATCACGCGGATAAACGGCACAATGCCCGACGTCTTGCCGTTATGGCCGACTTTTTCACCAATCGAGCGCAAATTGCCCCAATAAGAACCAATCCCGCCACCACGCGCCGCCAACCAAACATTCTCATTCCACAAATTGACAATATCAACGAGACTGTCATCGGCTTCGTTCAAAAAGCAAGAAATCGGCAGGCCGCGATTGGTGCCACCATTTGACAATATCGGCGTCGCCGGCATGAACCATAATTTTGAAATATAGTCATATAAACGTTGCGCATGCGCCTCGTCATCGCCGTAATAAGAGGCCACACGAGCAAACAAATCCTGAAAGGTTTCGCCCGGCATTAAATAGCGATCGCTCAGCGTGGCTTTACCGAAACTCGTCAGTAAAGCGTCGCGCGACGGGTCGGCTTTAACGCGTGGACGCGCAGCATATTGTACAACCTGATGCTGACGGTCGAAATCCATACGCGGTTCATTATCCGTGAGCCGACCTTCGGCGCGGCGTTCCACACGTTGAATATCGGCAGAATTCGTGTCTTGCACCTTCTTATCCGTCTTATCTGCTCCAGTATCACCTTGTCTGAACATAACCCCTCCCACCATTATTCATTCATCCTCATGCGTCTGGAACACACCAACTCGACCCTTCAGGGCAGAAACATCTTCCCTCTGGCGGCGACCTATCAAAGCTTCCGCCATGCACAAAATTAGCACGGGAAATCTGTTTATTCGGCGCGAATATGACCAAGCAAACAATTCACTTGTTGACCAAACCACATTCACCAGACAACTACATATAGTGGCTATATTCGCGCTTATCGTCAACAGGTGGTATGGCAAAAAAAGGCTTTTTTTACAATTTATTTTTATAATGTTTTTCAATAAGTTATAAGGGCAAGAACAAATAAAAAACAGAATCCCCCAAAAAATGATTCACCAACTTATCCACACAACGCCAATCACCCATCAAAAAACCCGTGGGAGAGAATCCCCCACGGGTTCATTTTTGAACAAGTCGTTCTGCTTATAAAATTTCGAGCAGACCAGCGGCTCCCATGCCACCACCAATGCACATGGTCACAACCACATTTTTGGCTTTGCGGCGTTTGCCTTCCATCAGCGCATGACCGACCAGACGCGCACCGGTCATGCCATAAGGATGACCAATCGCAATCGAGCCGCCATTGACATTATATTTGTCATTGTCAATGCCCAATTTATCGCGGCAATACAGAGCCTGACTGGCGAAAGCCTCGTTCAGCTCCCACAAGTCAATATCGTCCACTTTCAGGCCATGACGCTCCAAGAGGCGCGGCACGGCAAATACCGGGCCGATGCCCATTTCATCCGGCTCGCAACCGGCGACGGCAAAGCCTTTGAAAACGCCCAAAGGCGCGACGCCCCGACGCTCGGCTTCTTTGCCTTCCATCACCACAACGGCGGCGGCACCATCCGACAGCTGCGAGGCATTACCGGCGGTGACGAAGTGTTCTTCGCCGCGCACCGGTTTCAATTTTGTCAGCCCGTCCAGCGTGGTTTCGGGTCGGTTGCATTCATCGCGGTCGACGGTGTAATCAACGATGGTTTCCTCGCCGGTCTCTTTGTTGACCTGCTTCATTTTGGTCTGCATCGGCACGATTTCGTCCTTGAACAAACCGCCCTGTTGTGCGGCAGCCATGCGTTTCTGGCTTTCCAGCGCATATTCATCTTGCGCCTCACGCGAGATATTATAGCGGTCGGCCACAATATCTGCCGTTTCAATCATCGGCATCCACAGTGCCGGATAGCTTGCCATCAGTTTTTCTTCGGTGATATTGTTGATATTGGCACCCTGCATTTGCACCATCGAGATACTTTCCACACCGGCACCAATCATAACCGGCACGCCCTCATTGACCACCCGACCTGCCGCCATGGCGATGGTTTGTAGGCCTGACGAACAGAAACGATTGACCGTCACCCCCGATGTTGTCACCGGACATCCGGCCCAAATCGCCGCCAGACGACCGACATTCTGGCCAGTGGCACCTTCGGGTGTGCCGCAGCCCATAATGACGTCTTCAATATCGCCCGCTTCAATGCCAGCGCGTTCGATGGCGTGTTTGATGGCATGACCGCCCATGGCTGCACCATGCGTCATGTTGAACCCGCCGCGACCCGACTTTGCCAGACCCGTGCGCGCACTCGATACAATTACCGCTTCCCTCATATTATTTCTCCCTTGCTTGAATGAACTGAGGCGATATTGGGGCAAGCGACCAGTAATTTCAAACGGAATTTTCGGTTTTCTCTATCAGCTGATTCATTTGTGGTTAACCTTTTTTGCATAATATCAAATTGTCCTGCGCCAAAAAAAAGAAAACAGAAGAAAAAAAACAAGCAGGACATCAATTAACTCGGCGCGTTCACTGCGAAATCTTAGCGGTGCCCACATACACACCTTACCTTATGACAGGCTGGCATATCAAATACTGCCTTGCTACAGCCATATTTCATGCCCAGATTAACCATTCAAGAACACCAACGGAAAGGGGCTTACCAATGAAAACCACATTTTCTTATCTTTCTCTGCTTATCCTCTCGGCTGTTTTTCTGCTGATTGCGCCGGGTTTTGCTTTTGAAAAACCCGATAAAGCCGAATTGAAAAAAATATTGACCCCGTTGCAATATAAAGTGACGCAGCAAGACGGCACCGAGCCGCCCTATCGCAATGCCCATTGGGATAATAAAGAGTCCGGCATTTATGTTGACATTGTTTCCGGTGAGCCGCTTTTTTCATCGCTGGCAAAATATGACAGCCGCACGGGTTGGCCGTCTTTCTGGCAGCCTCTTGCCGAACAAAACATTGTCAAGCGCGATGACTGGAAGCTCTTTAGCAAGCGCATTGAAGTGCGGTCGAAAAAAGCCGACAGCCATCTCGGCCATATATTTGAAGACGGCCCGGCACCGACGGGCTTACGCTATTGCATCAATTCAGCAGCACTGCGTTTTGTGGCCTTGGCCGATATGAAAGCACAAGGCTATGGCGATTATTTGCCAGCTTTCAAAAAAGCCGGATACCGTTTCTAATTCTCCTCCCTGAACCCTTGCCTTATTCGATTTTTGAACCCTGCCTCTTGTGAGGCGGGGTTTTTTTCGGCATTTTGTTTTGTTAAATTTTGCAGGAGACATGCCGATGAGTGCCTTAGCGCATAAAGAATTTTTGAGCCGCCTGATATCGGGTTATCGCGGTGTGGCGCAAAATTGGGAATGCGATTTGATGGGGCATTTGAGTGTGTCGTTTTATTTCGGTCGTTCTTCTGATCAGGCTTTTTTCCTCCGCCATGCGCTGGGCTTGCGCCCCAGTGAGATGCGGGCGCAAAATCGCGGCACGGTGGCTCTTGAAGAGCATGTCCGTTTTCATAAAGAAGTGCTTGCCGGTGGGCTGATGGTCGGACGCAGCGCAGTGGTTGAAATAGGTGAGCGCACCATGACCACCTACCAAGAATTGCGCGATGAACACGGTGCGCTTATCTGCACGTTCAAAACATTAATTGGCTGCTTCGATACGAAAAACCGCAAGTTGATAGAATGGTCTGATGACACGCGCGCAAACGCAACAAAATGGCAGATTGATTTACCGCCCCACGCACAACCGAAATTTTTATCCGGCAATGGCCGCGTGCCGCCCTACACGATTGAGCAGACATTGGGCGATGGTTTTTTTCTCTGCGGCGGCGCTGGTGTCAACAATTGGGAATGCGACCAATTCGGCCATATGAATACCATGTTTTACAGCCGCCGCATGACCGAAGCCGCCCCGCATATGTGGCATGAAATCGGCATTGACCTGCGCGGGCGCACCCAAAATGGCATGGGGTCTGTGGTGGGTGAAATGTGCGTTAGCTATCTGCGCGAATTGCACGCAGGCGATATGGCGGAAACCTATTCAACCATTACTGAGCTGGATGAAAAAACGGTGCTTGTCGAACACCGGCTGTTTAATACCGAGACCGGCATTTTGTCGGCACTGGCACGTTTGCGTGTGGTGCATTTTGACCTGAAAACGCGCCGCGCCTGCGCTTGGCCGGATGATGTCTTCGCGACCATGCGCACTGGTCTAAGCCAAACCAAGACGTAGGCGGATGTCGGTGCGCAGTTTTTCCGGCTGCTCCATCGGCAGAAAATGCGTTGTGCCGGGGACAATTTCAATTTTTTTGTCCACCTTGGGTATATCGAAAGCCTTTGGGACGCGCGTGGTGGACCCGAATTGCGCCATCAGCAAGGTGAACGGCACGCGTAATTTTTTGACCGGCGTCACACTGTCAATTTGCGGGCCTTTGAAATTGGCGGCCTCCCAAAGCGGGGCGCAACATAAGCTCATTTGGCCATCTTTGGGGCGCAGACCACCAGCCAAATAATCGGCCAAAAATCCGGCCTGCCAGCTTTTGAACGCCCCGCGTCCGCGATAGGCGGCCTCGGCGGTCGCCCGGTCAGGCCAGTCGCGGCGGCGGCGTGACGCCATACGCAGCAGCTGAAACCCCCGATTGTTCGGGTTCACCAAACGCAAAACCGGCATAAGCCAACGTCCTATATCGGCAACAATCACCGGATCGCTCAGCACCAGCCCGGCCACTAAATCAGGCCGTTTTGCGGCCAGCATAATACTGGCGCACCCACCCATGGAATGGCCACCCAGCCAAATTTTCTGTCCGGCGTGAACGGCCAGCATAGCGATGAGCGGTTCCAAATCATTGCGGTAAATATGCCATCCGGTCATTTCCTTCGGCTCGGCCGGTAAATCACTAAACCCATGGCCGCGCGCATCGGCGGCAAAAATATCAATCTCATCGGCCAATGACGACAGTAATTGATGATAGGTTTGTCCGTTAAAGCCATTGGCATGCGCCCAATGCAATACGGGCTTTGTGCCGTCTGGGCGCCCACCCGATTTTGCTCCCAACCAATGCAATACGGAAAGTGAGCCATCGGGTAAGGAAAAATCAAAACGCGGCATGGAGGGTTCCTGAAATTATTTCTTGCAATATGGGTCAAGCGACAAAAAAAGCAATATCTATCACCGATGGACGGCTTCACTAGTCAAATCACCCAATATGTGCTAGCACTTCTCAAGTTTTTAACCCCGAAAGCCGGAAATCGCCAATGCAGATTTACCTGCCGATTGCCGAGATGAGTGCCAATATCTTCATGCTGATGGGGATGGGGGGGCTGGTCGGCTTTATGTCGGGCATGTTCGGGGTTGGTGGTGGCTTTCTGATGACCCCGTTATTGATTTTCATCGGTATTCCGCCTGCCATTGCGGTTGCCACAGAAGCCAACCAAATTGTCGCCTCGTCGGTTTCCGGCGGGCTGGTCTATTGGCAACGTCGTGCCATTGATGTGCGCATGGGGTTGATTTTGATGGCCGGTGGTCTGGTCGGCTCTTATGCTGGTGTGCAATTATTCAAAACGTTACGCGAATTGGGGCAAGTTGATTTGCTCATCTCGGCCAGCTATGTGGTTTTTTTGAGCATTATTGGCACGCTTATGTTGCGCGAAAGCCTGCAAGCGATTGCCGCGCAGCGGCGCGGTCAGCCTCTTGCGGTGCGCCGCCCCGGTCAGCATAGTTGGTCGCAAGGTCTGCCATTGCGTATGCGCTTTCGCCGTTCAAAACTTTATATCAGTATTATTCCGCCCCTTATTATCGGCTTTTTTGTCGGCATAATGGCGGCAATAATGGGCGTTGGCGGCGGCTTTATTATGGTACCGGCGATGATTTATATTTTGCGTATGCCGACCAATGTCGTGATTGGCACGTCATTGTTTCAGATTATTTTTGTGACCGCCACGGTCAGCGTGCTGCATGCGGTGGAAAACCAAACCGTTGATATTGTTCTCGCTGGTTTGTTGATGATTGGCGGCGTTATTGGGGCGCAATTTGGTGTGCGGATTGGCCAACGTCTGCCCGGCGAACAATTACGCGCTCTGCTGGGCTTGACGGTTCTGGGTGTCGGCGCACGTCTATTGCTGGATTTGGTGCAACAACCTGACGAACTTTATTCGTTGACGCGACACGGGGTAGACGAATGATAAAAAACCTTTGCCTCGCGCTTTTCATGATTGTCGTGTCGTCGGCACATGCCGACAATGCGCTGATTGCCGATTTGTCAAAAGACCACATCACCATTCAGTCGAATTTTACTGGTGAGAAATTACTTCTGTTCGGTGCCATTGAACCGGCTGATGACGGCACGCGCACAGATATTGTTGTCGTGCTGAGAAGTCCCGGTGAGGATTTTTTGCTGCGCCGCAAGCAAAAACATTTCGGCATTTGGGTGAATAGCGACAGTTTTCAGATTGGCCCGTTGCCGGGATTTTTTGCCATCAGCAGTTCACGCCCTTTGGACGACATTGCACCGGTCAGTGAGCAGGAAAAATATCAATTACGCCCGCGCTTTTTGGCCGCCAGCCTGCACGCTGAGGCGCAAAATAATGTAGCGGCAAGCGAGGTGCTGGGCAGTTTTGTGCGCTTGCGTCAGCAGGCAACACTTTATTCGGAGAACCAAAGCGGTGTGACGATTTTGAATCATCGCCTGTTTCGGGTTGAAATTGTGTTGCCCCCCGGCATGCCGGTCGGCACTTATGTGACCGAATTTCTGGCTTTCCGCAATGGTCGTCTGGTCGGCTATCAGACCGGTGAACTACCGGTAGATATTGTCGGTGCTGGACATATATTGCACCAAGCCGCCTATGACATGCCGCTCGTTTATGGCCTGACAGGCGTGCTGATTGCGGTTTTTATGGGCTGGGGTGCGGCACTGATTTTCAGGCGCAATTGATGGACGGATTTTTGGCATCGGCAGTGGCCGCTTTCGGCGGCGGTGCGCTGAGTTTTTTATCTCCTTGCGTGTTGCCCTTAGTGCCGGGGTATTTGTGTTTTGCTGCCGGTTTGCAATTTGCCGATTTGCAAAGACTGGAAGGGGAAGGGGTCGCGGCGCAGAGCCTATTGCCCGGCACCGTTTCCTTTGTCGCCGGTTTTTCGACCGTCTTTATCGCCTTGGGTGCCGGTGCGGCGGCGATTAACCCGTTTCTTTTGGCCAATCAATACCTATTTGGGCAAATCGCCGGTGCGTTGATTATTTTGCTTGGCCTGCATATGGCGCATATTTTGCGTCTGCCGTTTTTAGAGCGTGACATGCGCTTGATGGGATACGCACCGAACCGCGCACAAGCAAATTTGTTGACAGCCTATCTGGTGGGGCTGGCTTTTGCCTTTGGGTGGACGCCATGTATCGGCCCGATATTGGCAACCATTCTGGCATTGGCCGCGACCCGTGAGAGTCTTGGCGAAGGTATTTTTCTGCTGGCCATTTATGCCGCTGGTCTCGGGCTGCCGTTTATTTTAGCCGCGCTTGGTGTCGGGCGATTTATCACCACTGGGCGGCGCATAAAACAACATATGATTTGGATTGAGCGCGGCACGGGCGGCCTGCTCATGGTGACCGGCGGGCTGATTATGCTGGGCAGCCTGCAATCGCTGGCAGGCTATTTGCTCTATTGGTTTCCAGCTCTGGCGCGGCTGGGCTAACGCGCCAGCACCGCCGCCAAATCACGTGCCAGTTGCACGCTGGCTTTTTGTGCATTGTGCGACACATTGGCGAAAATCAAAAAGCTATGCGTCAAGGTGCCGAAGCAATAATGCGTGACCTGATTGCCCGCCGCTTTTAGGGCGTCGGCATACGCATTGCCTTGGTCGCGGATTGGGTCAAATCCGGCCGTGGCAATAATGGCAGGCGGCAAACCGCTAAGATCGCTATTGTGCAATGGGTTCGCCCAAGCATGGCCCATATTTTTGCCATCGGGGAAAACCTGACTGTTGAAAAAATCCATCGTCGCGCGATTGAGCGGAAAAGTCTCGGCGCAACTGACAATTGAGCCGGTCTCTTGCAAATCGGTTGAAACCCACGGATAGACGAGTAATTGCGCCGCCGGTTGCACCCCGCTACGCGCCCGGATTTGCTGACACAGCACCGAGGCAATCAAGCCACCTGCGCTGTCACCGACCAGCCCGATACGGGTGGTGTCCACGCCCAATTCATCGCCGTGCGCCTGCACGTAATCCCACAGTGCCAGCGCATCTTCAATGGCGGTGGGAAATTTATGCTCCGGACACAAGCGATAATCGAGCGAAATAACCCGCGCTTTGGCTTCATCGGCCATGACCGAGCAAAATGTGTCATCGCTATCAATATCCATCACCACCAATCCGCCTTGATGGAAAAACAAAATCCCCGGCGCTTTTGCCGCACAATGGCGCGGCGTATAAATCCGCACCAGCATATCGCCCGCCGCACCGGACAGACTTCTATCCTCGCTTTTGACACCAACGCGACGTAACGCATCCATCGGCGCCAGCGTGCTTGCGCTTGCCCCGGCGCGAATTTCCTCAAGCGACGGCGGATTTTCCGGGTCAAGCGCATTGCGCGCCGCCAAATTGGCCACAATCTGCATATTCACATCAAGCCTATTGCCGTCAATGTCCAATGGCTTACCGGCCATCAGACGTAATATGAAATTGGGTGTGTTTTTCAGCACCCACATAATCAATCTTTGCATTTTATCCCCCCCTTCATTACCTTACCATTCAAGCCAGCACCTCGTGGACGCGTTCGGGCGGGCGGGCAATCACCGCGCCGCGCTCGGTGACAATCACCGGGCGTTGCAGCAAAATCGGATTATCTACCATCGCCTGCACCAGCACCACCTCATCATGCACCGCAGCCAAATCAAGGTCTTTATATATGTCTTCACCACAGCGCATCATAGCGCGCGCACCAACCCCCACTCTTTGGCACAAATCAAGCAGCGTGGCGGCATCCGGTGGGGTTTGCAAATACGCAATAATATGCGGCTGATGACCGGCACGGCGAATAAGCGCCAGCGCCTGACGCGATTTTGAACAGCGCGGATTATGATAAATCGTCACTTTCATGCCACCGCCGCCTAAACTTTACTGCCAATCGCCGAATTTATCGAAGCATGGCCGTCGCGGCGCAATAATTCAACCAGCTCATGCCGTAGCCGATTTATCAGACCCGGGCCGCCATAAACAAGACCCGTATAAAGCTGCACCAAGCTGGCACCGGCACAAATTTTCTCATAAGCGTGTTCGGGGGTCGCGACACCCCCCACACCGATAAGCGTCAGCTTGCCCTTGCTTGCGTCATAGACTTCTCTCAGCAAATCGGTCGATTTGTCAAACAATGGGCGACCCGACAGCCCCCCTTCCTGCTCGGCAAATTGGTGGCCAGTGACGCCATCGCGGTTAATCGTTGTGTTGGCAATTATCAAGCCTTCAATCCGGTTTTGCATTGCCGCTTCGGCAATCGCGCAAGCTTCATCCGGTGTCATATCGGGGTCAATTTTCACCATAATCGGCGTTTCAGGGGCGGCCTTGCGCACACGCTGCATGAGTTCGTCAATCTGGTTATCGGCCTGTAAATCGCGCAGTCCCGGCGTATTGGGCGAAGAGATATTGAGACTCAAATAATCGGCCATAGCCGCAAACCGCGCCGCACCGGTTTCATAATCATCCAGCCAATCATCACTGTCTTTATTGGCACCAATATTGACCCCGACAATACGCGCACGGGTGCCCGGCGGATGCGCCCGAAAGATGGCCAACCGATGCAAAGCTTCAATCTGGCCCTTATTGTTGAAGCCGAGGTGGTTTATCAACGCCTCATATTCGGGCAAGCGGAATAGGCGTGGGCGCACATTGCCGCCCTGTGGCCGCGGCGTCAGTGTACCGATTTCAGTGAAGCCGAAACCCAGTTTCAGCACCCCATCCATCACCTTGCCATCCTTGTCGAAACCGGCCGCCATGCCGAACGGATTGGCAAAGGTTATCCCCCATATTTCTTGTTCCAAAACATGGTCTTCCCCCTCGCGATAATCGCCCAGCGCGTTGAACCATTTCAGGCCAGTGAGGGTCAACGTGTGGGCGTATTCCGGTGGCAGGGCAAATAGCAAAGGACGCAAGCCACGGTAGAACGCCGACATTATAAATTTTCCTTTTCAAAAATCGGCAGGGACACCATCACACACCACCATAGAAAACGAATGATATACCTATTTAACCAAACCGGTTAGCCTTTTTGGGCTTTTTCTCCGCCCATCAAATAAGGGTCAGCTCAGATATTCAATAAGTTCCACCAATGGAATCAGCAATATGGCCAGCGAGCCGTCCAGCAATGTGCGCAGAACCAATTTCAAATTGATGGTCACTTCTTCGCGCGCCTGCCATTTTCTGAAATTTGAAATAAAACGCGGTGTTGTCTTCATATGGGCGGTGTATTTCTCACCCAATAAGCCCTGCAGATATTTTTCCTCGTTCAGCAACATCGGCAAATATGAATACAACGCCAAAGCCTTTCAGCACGTCCATCACGCGCGCATCGACCGGAAAAAGGTCCGGCACAAAATACCAATAAGCACCCAGCCCTAAAAGACAGGCAATGATAAACGGCTTGCGCTGATAATTTATCCAACCTTGTTTTTTGCGTCGTGACATCAGTTCCCTTCAAAGGCGTCCACCATGGCGGAGAGGGAGGGATTCGAACCCTCGGTACC
>CAYQFO010000002.1:0-27075 GCA_964416815.1 uncultured Rhodobiaceae bacterium
GCCGATAACAAAGAGTATGGTGCGCTGGTCGCTCATCGACTTATGGTTTCACTTCTCAATTGAGTTGTGCCAATGCCCGGTCAAAATCATCAATCAGGTCGTCGGCATCTTCCAACCCGACCGAGACGCGCAATGTGCCCCCATCAATGCCCAATTCCTGCTTGGCCGCATCGCTCAGCTTGAAATGAGTGGTGGTGGCCGGATGGGTAATCAGCGTTTTGGCGTCACCGAGATTATTGGAAATACGGGCAATGCTCAGCGCATTTTCGAGCTTGAAGGCATTGGCCTTGCCGCCTTTCACATCAAAGGCAATCAGATTGCCACCACGCGTCATTTGCGCCATCGCCAAATTATGCTGCGGGTGGCTGTCATGGCCGGGATAATAAATCCGCTCAATATTTTTATGGGTGGCCAGAAATTCGCTCACCCTTTCAGCATTATCGCAATGTGCATTGACCCTGAGTGCCAATGTCTCCAGCGCCTTGACCATCACCCACGCGTTGAACGGGCTTAAAGATGGCCCGGTCTGGCGGAGAAAATTGGCCAGCTCATCGGCAATATAAGTTTCATCGCCAATCACCACGCCACCCAAACAACGCCCCTGCCCGTCAATATGCTTGGTCGCGCTATAGACAACAATATCGGCCCCGAACTCAAACGGCCTTTGCAAAATCGGCGTCGCAAACACATTGTCAACAATTAAACGCGCACCATTTTCATGCGCCAAATCAGCCACCGCCTGCATATCAACAATCTCCAACACCGGATTGGACGGGGTTTCCAAAAACAGCACTTTGGTTTCAGTCCGCATGGCGGCTTTCCATGCGGCACTATCGCGCCCATCCACCAATGTGCAGGCCACGCCAAAACGCGGCATCAGCGTCTCTACAATATAACGACACGAACCGAACAAAGCCCGCGCCGCAACAATATGGTCACCCGCCTCTAGCAAGCTCATTATGGCGGCCGTCACAGCCGCCATGCCGGTGGCGGTGGCGCGGGCATCCAGCTTGCGGGCGGGACCACCTGCCTCCAGCGCAATCATACGTTCTTCAAACATACGCACGGTCGGGTTGCCAAAGCGCGAATAGATAAATCCGTCATCTTCCTCGGCAAAACGCGCCGCCGCCTGTTCGGCACTGTCATAAACATACCCCGATGTCAGATATAAAGCCTCGCTGGTTTCGCCAAAGGGCGAACGGGTTTGCCCCTCATGCACCATGCGTGTTTGCGAATGCCAATCCTTTGTCATTTCCATTCCTCTGCTCCGGTGGCACTCATGAAAAAACCGGCCTTAGAGACCGGTCGTTCCTCGGCCCTTTTAGCTGCTTGTTTTACGTGGCCGCAAGCCAACCGGCCAAATCACCACATTGGGGAAACATGTCGAAAAAACACGCCGACGTCAAGACATTGGTGTCCATCTCGCTTAAACTGGACGATAGAGGAGATTCGTTTATGGCTTCCCCGATGCACAATTTGTTTCCTGATGAGGCCGCGCAAACGCCAGTGAAAGCGCGTCGGCAAGCCCGTAGCGGCATTTTACCGGCGCAGGGTATTAAGGATATGCTACGCGATAAGCAGATTTTGTCGCATGAGCCGATTGACCCAACACAAGTGCAACCGGCCAGTTTGGATTTACGGCTTGGCGCGACGGCCTATCGTATCCGCGCCAGTTTTTTACCCAGCAAGACCGACGAGGTCATGGACAAGGCCAAATCACTGACCTATCAGGAAATTGATTTACGCGCCGGTGCGGTGCTGGAAACTGGTTGTGTTTATCTGGTGGTGCTGATGGAGGCTTTGTCGCTGCCCAAAGGCGTGGCGGGCTTTGCCAATCCGAAAAGCTCCACCGGTCGTATTGATGTGTTCACGCGGCTGATAAGTGATTTCGGCACGGCCTTTGATAGCGTCGCGGCGGGCTATAAAGGCCCTCTTTATTTGGAGGTCAGCCCGCGCACTTTTCCGATATTGGTGCGCACCGGTTCGCGGCTGTCGCAAATTCGTTTCCGGTGCGGCAAGCCGAGCCATTCAGACAGTCAGCTTAAAGACCTGCATAAGGAAATCAAATTGGTCAATGGGGAGGCCGATATTGACAATGGTCTGGCTCTATCGGTTGATTTGCGCGGAAGCGGCGATGCCAATAACAATCAAAGACCGATTGGCTATCGCGGCAAACACCATGCCGGTCTGATTGATGTGGATGCGCTCGGCGCACTCAACATTGCCGATTATTGGGAGCCGCTTTATCGCCCCGCCGACCAGAGGCTGATATTTGATCCGGATGAATTTTACATTCTGGCCTCGCGCGAGGCCGTGACCGTGCCGCCGACCCATGCCGCCGAAATGGTGCCGTTCAATCCGCTGGTCGGTGAATTTCGGGTGCATTATGCCGGTTTTTTTGACCCCGGCTTTGGGGCGGCTGAGGCTTCGGGCAAGGGCGCGCGCGCCGTGCTGGAAGTGCGCTCGCGCGAAGTGCCGTTTATTGTCGAACATGGCCAGATTGTCGGACGCCTGATTTATGAGCGCCTGACAGATACGCCGCAAACGCTTTATGGGCAGGAGCTGAATTCAAATTATCAAGCGCAGGGTTTGAAACTGTCCAAACATTTCAAACAGGCCTGACGTCATGGTGCGCTCGCTTGCCCAATGCCACAATGTTGATGATTTGCGCGACCTTGCCCGCCGCCGCCTGCCGTCACCGATTTTTCATTATATCGACGGTGCTGCCGATGACGAGGTGACTTATCGGCGTAACACACACGCCTTTAACAGCTATGATTTGGTGCCGAATGTGTTGGCTGGCGTCGCCGAGATTGATATGTCGGTGACGCTCATGGGGTGTCGACTTGGCCTGCCGATTTTTTGTGCGCCGACCGCCTTGCAGCGCTTGTTTCACCATGATGGCGAACGCGCTGTTGCGCGTGCGGCGGCACAATATAAGACGCTGTTTGGGGTCTCTTCGCTGGGGAGCGTCGCTCTGGCCGAAATTGATGCCCTGATTGACACGCCAAAAATGTTCCAATTCTATTTTCACAAAGACAAGGGGCTGAATAGTGCCATGCTGGATATGGCCAAACAGGCCAATTTCGATATTCTGACGCTGACTGTGGATACGATTACCGGCGGCAATCGCGAGCGCGACCTGCACACTGGTTTCACGACACCGCCGCGCCTGACGCCGAGCAGCCTTTTGCAATTTGCGCTGAAGCCGTCATGGGCGGTGAATTATTTATTGCGCGAAAAATTTGAATTGTCGCAATTAAAAGGCCATGTCGGTGAAGGATCCAATATTGCGATTTCGGTTGGTGATTATTTTTCCACCATGCTCGACCAAAACATGAATTGGGATGATGCGGCCGCATTGCGGGTAAAATGGGGCGGTAAATTCTGCCTGAAAGGAATAATGAGCGTAAGTGATGCACACCAAGCCGTCACTATCGGGGCCGATGCGATTATGATTTCCAATCATGGCGGTCGCCAGCTTGACGGCAGCCGCGCCCCGTTTGACCAGTTGGAGGAAATTGTTCAAGCCGTCGGCGGCGAGATTGAGATTATTCTTGATGGCGGCATTCGCCGCGGCACACATATACTGAAAGCCATGGCACTGGGGGCAACCGCGTGTTCGGGCGGGCGGATGTATCTTTATGCGCTGGCCGCCGCCGGACAAGCCGGTGTTGAAAGGGCACTGGCCAATCTACAAAGCGAAATAGAGCGCGGTATGAAATTGATGGGTGTTCGCAAGCTGTCGCAACTAAAGCCCGATATGCTGCACAGGCGACAAGTATGAAAATACCCTATGCGGGTGTAGCTCAATGGTAGAGCAGGAGCTTCCCAAGCTCAAGACGAGGGTTCGATTCCCTTCACCCGCTCCATTTTCGGGGTCATCATAATGTTGTCGACAGGCGAATATGCGCAGCACTGTCAATCGCGGCGCGGGTCAACCGGTTGAGCGCAAAAGTCTCGGCCAGTAAATCCAGCACCCGCATTTCCTCCGGTGCCAATTGTCCGTTGAGCAACACAAAATCGGCCGCCAACGCATAAGCCAATGCCTGCGCCCCGGGCGTGAGTGCCTGTGCGGCCAGTTCCAACAGCGTCTCCACGCCTTCGGAGGCCGACAAAATATCAAGTGCCAATTCAAGTCCAAGGTTTTGTGTGTCCTCTTTATCTGTGCCAAGGGCCGGTGTCGCGGCCAACAGGCGCGCTACAATCTGCTGCTCTTCATCGCTCGGTGCGCCATCGGCAGCCACCACAAGTGTCAAGCAAGCCAGCACTGCCTGTTGCGGGGTTAATTTTACAAGTCTATGATTCATACTCTATATATGGCCTTAAAGCGCGATGGCGCAAGCATGGAGACAAATATGCCGCTTCACTCGTCGGCGCAGGACACCAAAGCATGGCCTTTTGAAGAGGCGCGCAAAGTGCTGGCGCGGGCGCAAAAATTGCAGCGTCGCGAGGTGGTTTTTGAAACTGGCTATGGTCCCTCCGGCCTACCCCATATCGGCACTTTTGGCGAAGTGGTGCGCACCACAATGGTGCGCCACGCCTTTCATCGGATGGCACCCGATATCAAAACCCGCCTGATTTGCTTCTCCGATGATATGGACGGCTTGCGCAAAGTGCCTGACAATCTACCCAATGGTGATTGGCTGGCCGCGCATCTGGGAAAACCGCTCACCGACATACCGGATCCGTTTGGCACGCATGACAGTTTCGGGGCGCATAATAATGCCCGTTTGCAAGCGTTTTTGGATGGCTTTGGCTTTGATTATGAATTTGTCAGTGCCACGCAAAAATATCGTGCCGGTGCGTTTGACGCGACGCTTTTGCAAGTGCTGGCACATTATCAAGACGTGCTTGACATTATGTTGCCGACATTGGGTGAGGCACGGCGGCAAACCTATTCTCCTTTTCTGCCGATTTGCCCCGATACGGGTCGCGTTTTAATGCTACCGGTGACGCCCGATGCGGCGGCAGGCACAATCACCTATAGCCATCCCGATAATGGCCGCAAAGTGGAAACCGAAATTACCGGCGGTCAATGCAAATTGCAATGGAAAGCCGATTGGGCGATGCGCTGGATGGCACTCAATGTTGATTATGAAATGGCCGGCAAGGATTTATCGGAATCGGTAAAATTGTCTTCGCGCATCATACAGGCTTTGGGCGGCACACCGCCGGAAGGTTTTTCTTATGAGCTATTCCTTGATGAGAAAGGTGAGAAAATTTCCAAATCACGCGGCAATGGTTTGACGCTTGAGGCGTGGTTGACCTATGCCCCGCCCGAAAGCCTGTCGCTTTATATGGTCCAAAGCCCGCGCAAAGCCAAACGCCTTTATTTTGATGTTATCCCGAAAGCGGTGGATGATTATTTGACTTTTTTGGATAAATTTCGGACCCAAGATGAGCCTGAGCAAATGGCCAATCCGGTTTGGCATATTCACGATGGCATGCCACCGGAAGAAAATGTGCCGGTCAGTTTTGCGCTCTTGCTCAATCTGGCCAGTGCCGCCAATACCGAAAGCAAAAATGTGCTTTGGGGATTTGTCAATGCTCATGCGCCGGGCATTACGCCCGAAAGCCATCCCCTGCTTGACCGCTTGACCGATTATGCGTCGGCTTATTATCGTGATTTTGTGGTGCCGCACAAAACCTATCGCACGCCGAACAAAACCGAACGGTGCGCGCTGATTGATTTGCGCGACCGCCTCAAAACCTTGCCCGTAAAAGCCGATGGCGAAACCATTCAGGCCGAAATTTATGCCGTCGGTAAAGCTCATTTTGAAGACAATCTGCGTGACTGGTTCGGCACGCTTTATGAAGTCTTGCTCGGTCAAAAACAAGGGCCGCGCTTCGGTTCTTTTGTCGCCTTTTACGGCTTGGCCGCATCTGTGGAACTGATTGACAAGGCTCTGGATGGAAGCCTAAAGCCCGCCTGATGATAGGCGGCGTTATGGTCTGCATCTGCTACTGGCGGCAAATATATCAAATATCCACACTTTGTTCACACAGATTTTTCTTAGGGATTAAAGGTATTTTTCTGAAAGCCGCGCGGCAATATACCCTTTAAGGCGTGTGCTTCTTAAAGTGCAACTGCTGTCTGCTGGCCAGACCATGCGCCAAGCCCATAGACTCCTGCCATGGATGAATCCTCCCTATTTTCAGACACTCTTTCTGAAGCAGAACAGCCTGACGCTTTGGAAGAGGCCGCGATTGCGTTCAATGCGCCACCCCATACGCTGTTAACACCAACTAAAGTGCACCCATCGGCAGCACCGGGCTATGGTTTACCAATCATGTTGGCGGCTTGCATTGGTTGTTTCATCGCCGCCCTTTGGTTTGGATACATTGAGTATGTCGCACTGATTTTATGGATAAGTCATATTTTCAGCATTCTTTTGTTTTCATCGTCACCTTTTATTCTGCCTGTGCGCAAACGCCATTCAATCAATCCGGTCGCGACCGACGCCTTACCGGTTTATACGGTGCTGGTGCCAGTTTATGACGAGGCCAATATGTTGCCGCAACTGGCACGAGCCTTGCACAATATCGACTACCCGCCGGAACGCTTGGACATTATGATTTTGCTGGAGGCCGATGACCAAGCCACCAGCATGACCGCGGCGCGTATGAATTGGCCTGAGGGCTGTCGGTTGGTTTGCATTCCGACAGGCACGCCGCGCTCCAAACCCAATGCCTGCAATTATGGTTTGCGTTATGCGAAAGGTGATTTTCTGGTCGTTTATGATGCCGAAGACATCCCCCATCCGCAACAATTACGCGCCGCGGTGGCCACTTTCAACGCCAAGGATAAACGATGCGCCTGCTTGCAGGCACCCTTGGAGATTAAACGCCAAAATCGTGACTGGCTTGAAGGTCAATTTGTGCTGGAATATCGTCAATTATTCAGCGTTATTCTGCCGGTTATGTGCAAATTGAATTTGCCTATCCCGCTTGGCGGCACGTCCAATCATTTTCGCGTGAACGTCTTGCGCGACGTGAACGGCTGGGATGCATGGAACCTTACTGAAGATGCCGATTTGGGGCTTCGGCTGGCGATGGAAGGCTATAAAACCCGCATGCTTGATTTGCCGACTTATGAAAACGCCCCGCATCAATTTTTCATCTGGTTTCGCCAACGCACACGGTGGATAAGCGGCCACATGCAAACGCTTTACACACATGGCTATCTAGGCAGAACATGGATTTCTAAATGTGGCCTCACGGCCACGATATTTGCTTATGGCATTCTGCTCAGCCGCATACTTTCCGGCCTGTTTTGTGTATTCGGCCTTGTGTATATTTCCTTAGTCATTGCCCAATTACCTGCCAGCGATTTCTCTTTTGTTGATTATTTTTCCATTTTTGACCTATTGCCCATATTGATTTATTCGATAATGATTTTCATTAATTTCCGCTTGCTGGACGATTTGCCGCTCGGACAAAAAATACACACCATCTGCACGACCATTATATATTGGATGCTTACCCTGCCTGCCCTTCTTTATGCCTGCGGGCGTATCATGAAGCGGAATTTTGCCTGGCTCAAAACACCTCATCAACCGTATGGCACCCAATATTATTCTGCCGGTATTAAGTTTATCAACCGCATGAACATCTGGAACTGGCTTAAACGGTAAAAACTGTTAGTCTGGGTAAAATCGTAGCCCCAAAGGACTTGACCGATGAAAGCGCTTTGCGTCACCGATTTATTGCCCGATTTCGCCGGATGCAGCCTACAAGAAGTGCCACTTCCCAAACCCGGACGCGGCGAGATATTGGTTAAAGTGCGCGCCAGTGCGCTTGGCTTTCCCGATTTGCTGATGACGCATGGCGGCTATCAAATGAAACCGGATTTGCCGTTTACGCTCGGGACAGAAATGGCCGGTGAGGTGGCCGAACTGGGCAAGGGAGTAACCGGCTTTGCCATTGGCGACAAAATTGTTGGCGGCGGTCTGGGGGCTTTTGCCGACTATAGCGTTTGCCGTGCCGAAGCTTTGGAGAAAATTCCTGCGCATATGAATTTTGCCCAAGCTGCGGCGACCGGCACGGCCTATCTGACGGCCTATGTCGCGCTGGTGCGGCGTGGGTCTTTGCAAAAAGGCGAATGGCTGC
The DNA here is from genome assembly GCA_964416815.1 of uncultured Rhodobiaceae bacterium. Classification (GTDB taxonomy): domain Bacteria; phylum Pseudomonadota; class Alphaproteobacteria; order RS24; family RS24; genus JBPCVS01. The sequence continues at coordinate 8,113 of CAYQFO010000002.1, forward strand.
TGGTGCATGGCGCTGGCGGCGGCGTCGGGCTGGCGGCGATTGATTTGGGTCGTCATTTGGGGGCAAAAATTATCGCCACCGCCTCATCAGAAGAAAAACTAGCCTTCATCGGCGGCAAATATGCCCCCGAAGCCACGCTCAATGTGAATGACGGTTTTCGGGAAAAGGTGAAAGAAATCACCGGCGGCGGCGCCGATGTAATTTACGACCCTGTCGGCGGCGATGTGTTCGACGAAAGCGTGCGGTGCATTGCTTGGGGCGGGCGGCTGTTGGTCGTCGGCTTTGCCGCCGGACGCATCCCGCAAATTGGGGTCAATATGCCGTTGATTAAGGGCTTTAGCGTGGTCGGCGTGCGCGCTGGTGAATATGGCCGTCGCGACCCCGAAAAAGGGCGCGAAAACCACAATGCTATTTGGACGCTGGCTGCCGAAGGCAAAATCAACCCCCATGTGCATACCCAACTGCCTTTGAGCGACTGGCGCGAGGCTTTCGACATCATGCGACACAGGCAGGTCATCGGACGTGTCATTCTTGAACCACACTCTTAAGCTGACAGCCTCAAAGCCCCTATTCTTTTAGTGCTTGACGGGCGGCTTGGTGCGCGTATAAATGCCTGCTTCAATTGGCTTTTGGATGGCAGTGATGTATGCAGTTATTCGCACCGGCGGCAAACAATATCGCGTCAGCAAAAATGACGTGATTGTCGTTGACCGCATTGACGCCAAAGCGGGTGGCAAAGTCAAATTTGATACGGTGCTGATGCTGGGTGAAAGTGGCAAGACACCGACTATTGGCAGCCCGACCGTGGTCGGTGCTGGCGTCTCGGCCGAAGTGCTGGAGCAAGGCCGTGCCGACAAAATACGCGTTGTTAAATTTAAACGCCGTAAAAATTATCGGCGCACCCAAGGCCACCGTCAGCACCAGACCGTGCTGAAAATAACCGATATTGTAACCAAAGCCGCTACAAAAACGACCGTCGCGGAAAAAGAGACTCCGAAAACAACAGCGAAAAAGGCAGCCCCTAAAAAATCACCCCCTAAAAAAACGAGTCCGAAAACAACACCAACAAAGGCCGCTGCAAAAAAACAACCCGCCAAACGGACACCAGCAAAAGCCGCAAAAAAAGCAACCAAAAGCGACAAAACATAAGCTAAGGAGCACGATAGATGGCACATAAAAAAGCAGGTGGTTCATCGCGTAACGGTCGCGACACGATTGGCCGTCGTCTTGGCGTCAAGAAATTTGGTGGAGAGCATGTTGTGGCGGGCAATATCATTATCCGTCAGCGTGGCACGAAATGGCACCCCGGGGACAATGTCGGTATCGGCAAAGACCACACGATTTTCGCCACGACTGAAGGCAATGTCACGTTTTTCAAAGTGCGCGGTGGGCGCACTGTGGTTTCGGTCGCGCCCCAACCGACAACGAGACCGGCAGCAGCTGAATAGGGCGTGCTGCCCGATAAACGGGTGGCCAAACACGAAAATGGGGAGATGGGCCACCATCTTCCCTTTTATTTTGACTGTTTGTTTCGCTTTTATGTATGCGTTACACTTTAGATTCGGCAAACAGTGTGGATAGGGATTGCTATGAAATTTCTCGACCAAGCGAAGGTCTATATCCGTTCCGGCGATGGCGGCGGCGGATGTATCAGCTTTCGGCGTGAAAAATATGTCGAATTTGGCGGCCCCGATGGCGGTGATGGTGGGGGCGGGGGTGATGTTGTCGCCGAATGCGTTGACGGCCTCAACACGCTGATTGACTATCGCTATCAACAACATTTCAAGGCTGGTATCGGTGTCCATGGTATGGGGCGCAATCGTAGCGGGAGCGATGGTGCAGACAAAATTTTGAAAGTCCCCGTCGGCACGCAGATTTTTGCTGAGGACAATGAAACCCTATTGGCCGATTTGACCGCGACCGGTCAGCGCGTGATATTGGCGCCCGGCGGCAATGGTGGGTTTGGCAACAGCCATTTCAAAGGGCCGGTCAATCGTGCACCGCGTCATGCCAATCCCGGGCAGGAAGGACGCGAAGCATGGATCTGGCTACGCCTCAAACTGATTGCCGATATTGGTATTGTCGGTCTCCCCAATGCCGGAAAATCTACCCTGCTGGCGACGTTGAGCCGCGCCAAACCGAAAATTGCCGATTATCCGTTCACCACGCTGCACCCTCATCTGGGTGTGGTTGGTGCGCGCGGGCGCGAATTCATCATGGCCGATATTCCCGGCCTGATTAAGGGTGCTGGTGCCGGTGCTGGTCTGGGGCATCGTTTTCTCGCTCATGTGGAAAGATGCACCGGCCTGCTGCATCTGATTGATGTGCAGCAGGAAGATGTGGTGAATGCCTACCGAACCATTCGCCGTGAACTGGCTGGCTATGATGCCGCTCTTAAGGCCAATTTGAGTGCCAAGCCGGAAGTATTGGCATTGACCAAATGTGATGCACCCGAAGCCCAAACGCTCACCGCGACACTTACTGATGCGCCGATTGGTGAACTGGCCGAGGCCGCAAACACACCCCCTATTTTGATTTCAGCCGCCACCGGAAACAACTTAACCGCACTGACAGATGCCCTTTTGACGTGCCTTGACACACGACGGGTCACCCCCGACATGGACACCCAATGGCATCCCTTACACCAAAGCGGGAGAAGCTGATGCGCGCAGAAATAACCCAAGCGCACACATTGGTGGTTAAAGTCGGCTCGTCTTTGCTGATAAACGATACCGGCCTCAATGTTGATTGGTTGGTCGGGCTGGCCGCCGACATCAAACGGCTGCGCGATAATGGCCAACATGTCGTGATTGTCTCATCCGGTGCCGTTGGGCTGGGAGCCTCAATGCTGGGGCTGCGGCGCACCAATCTGCCGCTGGAGAAAAGCCAAGCGGCCGCCGCCGCCGGACAGATTGCGCTGGCGCATGGTTGGCAAGAAGCCCTTGCCTCGCTTGGAGTCGCGGTGGCACAAATTTTACTGACTTTTGAGGATACCGAACAACGCCGACGCTATTTAAATGCGCGGCAAACCATCCGAGAATTGCTTGATTTGGGGGCCGTGCCGGTTATCAATGAAAACGATACGGTGGCGACGCAAGAATTGCGCTATGGCGATAATGACCGATTGGCGGCGCGGGTGGCTGGCATGATTTCGGCTGATTGTCTGATTTTGCTGTCGGATGTGGACGGGTTGTATTCGCTCAAGCCGGACACTGGCAAGACGGGCGAATTCATTGCTGAAATTGACCGAATTGATGAGCATCTGATGGCCATGGCCGGTCAAAGCGGTAGCCCTTATGGCTCTGGTGGGATGGTGACCAAGCTGGAGGCCGCCAAGATTGCCATGCAGGCGGGGTGTCATATGGTGCTGGCCGATGGGCGTCCGATTGAACCGCTGGCGGCTTTGGCACAAGGGGCGCGCTCAAGCCTGTTTCGCGCCCACCAAACCCCGCGCCGCGCCCGCAAACAATGGATTGGCGGCAGCCTGCAACCGGCAGGGGGCATGTCTATTGACGCCGGTGCCGTGACGGCTCTAAGGGCGGGCAAATCTTTGCTGCCGATTGGCGTTGTCTCGGTTGACGGCCATTTCGAGCGTGGTGATTGCGTGCGTGTTTTGGGGCCGGACGGACGCGAAGTGGCGCGCGGTCTGTCGGCCTATTCCTATCAAGATGCCGCCCGCCTTTGTTGCAAACCCAGCACCCAAATTGCCGACTTGCTTGGTTATAAAGGCCGTGCTGAAATGATACATCGTGATGATATGGTGTTGAGTATCACTCAATGAGAGCGAAATGGACAAGCTAGACGATTTACAAAACACGATGTTGCGGCTGGGGCGTCAGGCTAAACTGGCGGCGCGTCAGTTGGCCACGGCCACGACCGCACAAAAAAATGCTGCGCTGCAAAACGCTGCCGATGAATTACGTGAAAACACCGCTACCATTCTGGCCGCCAATGGTGAAGATATGAAACTGGCACAAGCCGAAGGCGTCGGCAAAGCCCGCCTTGACCGTATTATGTTGGACGCATCGCGGCTTGAAAACATTGCCAAAGCGATTGAGACTATTATTGAGTTGCCCGATCCGGTCGGCGGCGTCATGGCACGCTGGCAGGTGCCCAGTGGGCTAGATATTGAGCGCGTGCGCATGCCACTGGGTGTTATTGGCATGATTTATGAAAGCCGCCCGAATGTGACGGCCGATGCCGCCGCCCTGTGCCTGAAATCTGGCAATGCGGTGATTTTACGCGGCAGTTCGGAAATTCAGCATTCGACCAAGCACATTCATGCCGCCTTTGCCCGTGCGCTGCCGGCGGCTGACCTTGACCCATATACGGTGCAGATTGTGCCGAAGACTGACCGCGCCGCCGTCGGTATGATGCTGTCCGGACTTAACCATCAGCTTGATGTGATTGTGCCGCGCGGTGGCAAGGGGCTGGTTGGGCGTGTGCAAGATGAAGCGCGGGTGCCGGTCTTCGCCCATTTAGAAGGCGTCTGCCATGTCTATGTGCATGGCAAGGCCGATTGCGCGATGGCCATTGATATTGTGGTCAATGCCAAAATGCGTCGCAGTGGCATTTGTGGCGCCGCCGAAACCCTGCTGGTTGACCGCGCCTGTGCTGATACGCATTTAGCCGCTTTGGTTGAAGCCTTGCAAACGGCCGGATGCGCCGTGCGCGGTGATGAAACCACATGCGCCGTCAATGATAAGGTGACGGCGGCGCACGAAGATGATTGGTATGCGGAATATTTTGATGAAATCATTGCCGTGAAAGTGATTGACGGCATTGAGGCAGCAATTAACCATATCGGGCAATATGGTTCGCAGCACACCGATGCCATTATTACCGGTGATGGTGTGGCGGCGGAAAAGTTTTTGACCGAGGTGGACAGTGCCATTGTCATGCATAACAGCTCGACACAATTTGCCGATGGTGGCGAGTTCGGCATGGGGGCTGAAATCGGTATTGCCACCGGCCGCTTTCATGCGCGCGGGCCTATCGGGTTGGAACAATTAACTGGCTTCAAATATCGCGTCCGTGGCAACGGCCAGACGCGTCAATAGCCGGGCCAATGGTTTGATGACGCGCAAACCCTGTTTTGCTTCCGGCCAATCGGTCGGCTTGTTTGGCGGCAGTTTTGACCCACCCCATGCCGGTCATCGGCTGGTTTCATTGACGGCGCTGAAAGCCCTTGAACTTGATTATATCTGGTGGCTGGTCAGCCCGCAAAACCCACTGAAAAAACATCCTCCGAGCAATATGCACGAGCGGCTGGCTGCCTGTCGGATGGTGGCGCGACATCGCAAAATTCATGTCTCCGACGAGGAAACGCGGCGCAGCACGCACTATGCCATTGATACGGTGCGGCATTTGAAAGCCGCCCATCCGGGCGTGCGGTTCATCTGGATTATGGGTGCCGACAATTTGGCTGATTTGCACAATTGGAAATTTTGGAACGAATTTATGCAAGAATTGCCAGTCGCCGTCTATCCGCGCCCGGGGTATACATTGCGGGCCGGGGGTAGCCCGGCGGCAACACGCTTTGCGCCATGGCGCAAACCAGCACTGAGCGCACGTCAGCTTAAATTCAACACAAGCCCGGCATGGATATTGCTTGATGGTGTGTTAAGCGGCCTTGCCTCATCGGCGCTTCGCCATCAATCCTGACAAACCGCCATCGCCGACGCGAAAAGCATTTGTCATTGGCACCAAATTTTGTTTACATGCGGGATATTCGATTTGCCCGACAGTTGTCTTGAAGGCTGAAATGGGGAAGTACGCTGAGTAACAATAAATCTATGGCACACATGCAAGCGGTTCATTCGCAAAACGATTCCCTGCATCGACTGGTTTTGACCGGCCTTGATGATGATTTGGCACAGGATATTGTGACCATTGAGTTGGCAGGAAAATCAGCCATTGCCGACCATATGGTGGTGGCGACCGGTCGCTCGCGACGCCATGTCGGGGCGCTGGCCGACCATTTATTGCAGAAACTGAAAGAGGCGGGCATAAAAAATATGCGACGGGAAGGCCGCGCAAATTGTGACTGGATTCTGGTTGATGCTGGTGATGTCGTGATACATATTTTTCGGGCTGAAGTGCGGACGTTTTACGGCATAGAAAAAATATGGGGTACGGAGGCCGAGATTGTGTCTTATGTCTCGCAACAACCACAAACGGCGCAGCGCGCCGGACTGACCGCCTGACCCCGTAAGCCCAGATGAAAATTGATATTCTGGCAATCGGTCAAGCGCGTGGTGCGCCCGAAGCGGCCTTGGTTGAGAATTATTGTTCGCGCACCAGACACCTCGGTAAAACAATCGGTTTGACCGATATTGCTATTTCTGAATTTCGTGAAAAAAAAGGCTTGGAGCGGCGGGCGCGTCAACAGGCCGAGCATGGTATTTTACTGGACGCGCTGCAAAACAATTCCGGCCCGGTGGTGGCACTGGACGAAACCGGCACAAGCGTGACCAGTCGTCAATTTGCCGACAGTCTACAAAATCGGCTCGATAGCGGCATACCCTATATGCGGTTTGTCATTGGCGGTGCCGACGGATTAACGCACGACATGCGCCGTCGCGCCGATTTCGTGCTGTCGCTGGGGACAATGACTTGGCCGCATTTGTTGGCGCGGGTCCTATTGGCCGAGCAAATTTGGCGGGGGGTGTCGATATGTGCCAATCATCCCTATCACCGTGACGGGCTATAAACGGGTTGTTGAAAATTGGACAAATCGGGCATAATGCACACATGAAGCGTTTGGTTTTTATTCTTCTATTGTCGACCATGTTGACCTCGCCACTATTGGCGCAATCGGTTGAGCGTAAAAATTTGCAAACACTGAAGCGCGAAATTGAAAACCGCAAACAACGCCAGAAGCAATTACAGCAAGAGGCGGCAGATTTGCAGCGCCAACGTGCCGCTATGCAAAAGCGTATTATTAAGCTGGCCGGCGATTTGCAAAACATCGACGCCAAGCGCGACCAGCTGGAAGCGCGCTTGAGTGACCTTGCCGTCACCGAAAGCCAGCTCGGCGCACAATTGCAGAAAGACCGGGTGGCATTATCCTACACATTGGCTGGTTTGCAGGCCTTGCAAGTTGACCCACCACCAGCGTTTGCCGTGCATAGTGATGATGCGCTCACCGCCATACAAGGCGCACTGGTGCTGTCTGGTGTGGTGCCGTCCATGCGGGCGCGGGCGCGTAATTTGCGCGACCGGCTGGCCGAAATAACCGCCATTAGCCGTCGCATGGATAAACAATCGGCAGCCCTGATTACGGCCGAAAAAGAGGCCGCCGCCGCCCAAACCGGTCTCAATGCAGCCCTCGCGAAAAAGGCAATGGCTGAAGAAAAAGCCCGCACCCGTGCAAAAGCCGAAGCCCAAGCCATTGCCCGACTGGTCACCAAAGCGCACGATTTGCGTGACTTGACCAGACGCCTGAAACGACGCAATCAAAGCAAAAACCAAAACGTAGCTGCCTTTAATCCCCCGCCCGGTCGATTTGCCGCCGCGCGGGGCCTCTTGTCCTTGCCGGTATCGGGGCGCATTAAAATCGGCTTCGGTAGCCCCGTAAATGGCGGGCAAACCGCGCAAGGCCTGTCTATTGAAGCCCGCCCGGGCGCACAAATAACCGCTCCCTATGACGGGCAGATATTGTATAGCGGCGCGTTCCGGCAATATGGGAGCATTGTTATTTTGGCCGTCGATGGACGCTACCAAATGATTTTGGCCGGAATGGAAGCAGCACGTGCCTATGTCGGCCAAGACGTATTGGCCGGAGAACCATTGGGCAATTTGCCGCAAGAAAATGGGGCTGTGTCATCCGGTCGTAGTCGGCTATACATGGAACTTAGATTTGACGGTCGCCCGATTGACCCGACCCCGTGGCTGCAACCATCGCAACGCGGCTAAGGGGGCAGCTTGAATGGGGCGCACGTCTGATACAGGTTACATGGAAAGGCTGAACAACATGACAAAACGATATTTACCTCATTTATCGGCCATCGTGCTGGTCGTTGTCTGCGTATTGTTTGCGACATCGGTAGGGGCTGCCTCGAGGGACGAAAAAAATGAAGCACTCTACAAAAAACTCACCTTGTTTGGCGATGTGCTGGAAGAAATTCGCCGCAATTATGTTGACGAACCCGATGATACCGAGCTGATTGAGGCGGCCCTGTCGGGTATGCTGACGTCGCTTGACCCGCATTCTTCCTACCTCCCGCCGGAAGGCTTTGAAGATATGCAGGTGCAGACCAAAGGTGAATTTGGCGGGCTTGGTATTGAAATCACGATGGAAAAGGGTCTTGTTAAAGTCATTGCCCCGATTGACGAAACACCAGCGCAACGCGCCGGCATTCTGCCTGGCGATTTGATTTCGCAATTGGACGGCGAACCAGTATTGGGGCTGACCCTATCGCAGGCGGTGAATGTTATGCGCGGCGAACGCGGCACCGATATTGTGCTGACGGTTCTGCGCGAGGGCGAAGACGAGCCACTGGAAATAAAAATTACCCGCGACATTATCAAAGTGCGGGCGGTGCGTTCGCGTGTTGAAGGAGCGAAAAAAAATATCGCTTATATTCGCCTGACAACATTTAACGCCCAGACCACGAAAAATCTGAAGCTGGCTTTCAACGCCTTACCGGCTCAAATTGGCCACGACAAGCTGGCTGGATTTGTCATTGATTTACGCAATAATCCGGGCGGCTTGCTGAGCGAGGCGGTGTCGGTCTCCGACACGATGCTGGATTACGGCGAAATCGTCTCAACACGGGGACGTTCCGGCGAGGACAGCACCCGCTTTTCGGCACGCAATGGCGACATGGCGCGCGGCCTGCCGATTGTGGTGATGATAAATGGCGGCTCAGCCTCGGCCTCCGAGATTGTTGCCGGTGCCCTGCAAGACCATCACCGTGCCGTTATTGTCGGCACCCAGAGCTTTGGCAAAGGCTCGGTGCAGTCAATTTTACCACTGCCCAATAATGGCGCACTGCGAATGACCACAGCGCGTTATTTCACCCCGTCAGGACGCTCAATTCAAGCGCGTGGCATCACTCCGGACATTATTGCCGAGCAGGAATTGCCGGAGGATTTGAAAAACCGTAAAGGACGCAGCGAAGCCGATTTGCGCGGCAGTCTGAAAGGTAAAACCATCGGCGGTAAGAGCAATCAGAAAAACGTGACCCGCAAGAAAAAACCGTCGCTGGCCTTTATTCCGGCAAAGCCCGAAGAAGACGTTCAACTGAACCGCGCCATTGACCTACTGGGCAAATTACAGGCTGAAAAACAAGCTGCGGTGCAGCGAGGCGCATTATGAATAGTGTGCATAATGTGCGCTCCAGCTATGCTCCACCCCAATTTTCTGCCAACCATCCGGCGCAAAAACTGCGTTGGCGGCCTTGTGTCGGCATTGTGTTGGTCAATTGTGACGGGCTCATTTTTACCGGCAAACGCCGCCATGATATGTTGCCCGCAAACGCTCCGCCGTGGCAATTTCCGCAAGGCGGAATTGATGCGGGCGAAACCCCGGCGCACGCGGCATGTCGCGAATTGGCCGAGGAAACCGGTGTTACGCGCACACAGATTATTTACGAACTGCCCTATTGGCTGACCTATGATTTGCCCGAAGCACTGATTGGCAAGGCGTTGAAAGGCCAGTTTCGTGGCCAGCGTCAGAAATGGTTTGTGATGCGCCATTTAGGTGATAATGGCAACATCAGGCTTGATGCCCAAAGCCAAGCTGAATTTGACGACTGGGCTTGGCGACCTTTGGCGGACTGTGTTGATTTGGTGGTGGCGTTCAAGCGACCGATTTATGAAGTGCTGGCCAACCGTCTTGCCGCTTTTTGCGTCCCGCAAAGCCAATGACTGAGCCGCTACCGATTATTGATTTTGCCGACTTTAGTGCCTTGAGCGCGGCGCGTCACATTGGGCGCGATATAGATGCCGCTTGCCAAACGCATGGATTTTTTTTCGTCGAAAATCATGGCATTGACCGCAGCGTGATTGATGCTGCTTTTACTGCCGCCAGTCGGTTTTTTGACTTGCCGGTGGCCGAAAAAAATAAAATCGCGATTGAAAAATCGTCCTGCCATCGCGGTTGGTTTGGATGCCGCGGTGAGGTGCTGGATATGGCTTCGCAACCGCAGGGAGATATTAAAGAAGGGTTGAAAATCGGGCGCGACTTGGCGGTGGAACATCCGCGCGTGCAGGCCAAACTTGCCCTGCACGGCCCCAACCAATGGCCGGATGATGCTCATTTCAAGTCCACCATGCAGGCTTGCTATACGGCTTTTGAGGGGCTGGCGCATCAACTCATGCAAGGCTTTGCGCTGGCACTTGGTCTGCCGCAAGACCATTTCGCGCCAGTGTTGCGTTTGCCCATGGCGACGCTCGGGCCCTTACGCTATCCGCCTCTCTTTGATATTTCGGGCAATATTGGCGACCATCATATCAGTGCCGGGGCGCATACGGATTTCGGCTGTCTGACCCTATTGGCGCAACAAGATATTGCTGGTCTTGAAATTGCTCTAGCGGACGACACATGGCTTGAAGTCCCTGCCGACAATCAACGCCTTGTGGTCAATATCGGCGACATGCTGGCGCGCTGGACCAATGACCGCTATCGCTCAACACGCCATCGTGTGGTCAATCGAAGCGGCAAAATCCGCCACACGCTGGCTTATTTTTTTGACCCCGACCCCGCGGCCGATTTAACGCCCCTGCCCGGATGCGTGCCGGAAGGCGACACGCCACATTACCCACCAGCAACATGTCTTTCCCATTTACTGGCCAAAATTGATGCGAGTTTTGCTTATCGAAATTAGCTGGCTTCAGCCGAAATGCTTTCGGCCAACACCGTTACCCCTTCAAGGGTAACATCGGCGAACCCGCCATCCAAGTGATAGCGTGTCTCGTCGCCGTCTTGGGTGACAATCAGCGTGCCGGGACGGATGACGCTCATCGCCGCAGCGTGATGCGCCAGCACGGTGAAATCGCCTTCCACACCAGCAATGGTGACAGCATCCACCTCTGCTGACAAGACCAGACTTTCCGGCGATACAAGGTCAAATTTGAATTTTTCTGCCATCAATTACGCCGCTTCTGAGGCCATGCGCTCGGCTTTGGCGACGGCCGCTTCAATCGTGCCGACCATATAAAAGGCAGCTTCGGGCAAATGGTCATAGTCGCCATTGCACAGCCCCTTAAAGCCCTTAATCGTATCAACCAAATCAACCAGCACGCCGGGCGCACCGGTGAACACTTCCGCCACATGGAAGGGCTGCGACAGAAAACGCTCGATTTTGCGGGCGCGATTAACCGTCATTTTGTCTTCCTCGGACAATTCATCCATGCCGAGAATGGCGATAATATCTTGCAATGATTTATAGCGTTGCAAAATTTCTTGCACTTGACGCGCCACTTGATAATGCTCGTCACCGACGATGCGCGGCTCCAAAACACGGCTGGTTGAATCAAGCGGGTCGACAGCCGGATAAATGCCTTTTTCCGAAATTGCCCGCGACAACACTGTCGTCGCATCCAAATGTGCAAAAGATGTGGCCGGTGCCGGGTCGGTCAAATCATCGGCCGGCACATAAATCGCCTGCACCGAGGTAATCGAGCCTTTGGGCGTGGTGGTGATGCGCTCCTGTAATGTCCCCATATCGGTGGCCAATGTCGGCTGATAGCCCACAGCCGATGGAATACGCCCCAACAATGCCGAGACTTCCGAACCGGCTTGGGTAAAGCGGAATATATTATCGACAAAGAACAGCACATCTTGACCTTGGTCGCGGAAATTTTCTGCCACGGTCAAGCCGGTCAAGGCCACACGTGCGCGCGCGCCGGGCGGTTCGTTCATTTGGCCGTAAACCAGCGCACATTTTGACCCCGCCCCGCCTTTTTCAACATTCACACCGCTTTCAATCATTTCCCAATAAAGGTCATTGCCTTCGCGCGTGCGTTCGCCGACACCGGCGAAAACCGAGTAGCCCCCATGGGCTTTGGCGACATTGTTAATCAGCTCCATAATCAGAACCGTCTTGCCCACACCCGCGCCGCCAAACAGACCGATTTTGCCGCCCTTGACATAAGGAGCAAGCAAATCCACCACTTTAATGCCAGTGACCAGCATTTCGGCTTCGGTTGATTGGTCGACAAATTCCGGTGCTTCTTGATGAATGGTGCGCCTATCGTCACTTTCAATCGGCCCGGCTTCGTCAACCGGCTCGCCAACCACATTCATAATGCGCCCCAGCGTGGCATCGCCCACTGGCACCGCAATCGGGGTTCGCGTATCGGTGACGCTTTGGCCGCGCACCAGACCCTCGGTTGAATCCATGGCAATGGTGCGCACCGTGCGTTCGCCCAAATGTTGCGCCACCTCCAGCACCAAACGTGTGCCGTTATTGTCGGTTTCAAGCGCGTTCAAAATTTTCGGCATATCGCCGTCAAACTGCACGTCCACCACAGCCCCAATAATTTGTGAGATTTTACCTATCTCTGCTGATTTTTTTGCCATTTGTTTGTCCTCTCCATCCGACACTAAAGTGCTTCAGCACCCGAAATAATTTCAATAAGTTCTTTGGTAATCTGCGCCTGACGCGAACGGTTATAGGTAATCGTCAGGCTGTCAATCATTTCACCGGCATTGCGCGTGGCACTATCCATCGCGCTCATCCGAGCCCCCTGTTCAGAGGCTGCATTCTCCAACAAAGCACGTAAAATCTGCACGGCGACATTGCGCGGCAACAGCACTTCAAGAATTTCCTGCGCGTCCGGCTCATATTCATAAGCACCGCCGTGCAAGACATCCGGCCTATCGTCATTTTCAAAATGCGCCGGTATCATCTGTTGCGCCACCGGTGTTTGCGTCAATATCGACTGAAATTCAGCATAATAAAGCGTGCAGACATCAAAGGCACCAGCATTAAAATCGGCAAGAACACGCTGCGCCACCTCATTGGCTTGGTCAAAACCCACCGCTTTCAAACCCTGATAGGAAACCGGCTCCAACAACATCGCTGCATGTGTGCGCCTCAAAACCTCATAGCCTTTGCGCCCGACACACAGGATTTTGACCTCTTTGCCCGCCGCCCGGTGCTTATCGGCATCGGCGCGCGCAAGGCGGGCAATTGCCGCATTAAAACCACCGCACAGGCCGCGTTCGGCCGTTGCCACAAGCAGTAAATGGCTTTGCGTGCTGCCAGTTCCCGCCAGCAGACGCGGGGCGCCTTCATGACCGACAATACCGGCAGCCAGATTGGCCAACACCCCCCCCATGCGCTCGGCATAGGGGCGTGCGGCTTCGGCAGCCTCATGTGCGCGGCGCAGTTTTGAGGCCGCCACCATTTGCATGGCACGCGTGATTTTCTGCGTCGCCTGCACACTGGCAATCCGATTGCGAAGTTCTTTCAGTGACGCCATGCCCCCCCGCCTTATGCAAAACTGGCGGCAAAGCCGTCAACGGTTTTTTTCAACGCCGCTTCTGTGGTTTGTGATAATTCCTTCTCACTGCGAATGGCATCAAGAATGGCGCTTTCTTTGCCGTGCATCAATGCTAACAAGCCTTGCTCAAAAGCACTGACTTGTACCGTTTCGATTTTATCAAGATAGCCGTTCACACCGGCATAAATAACCACCACCTGCTCTTCGATTTTGAGCGGCGAGAATTGCGCCTGTTTCAACAATTCGGTCAACCGTTCACCGCGGCGTAGCAAGGCTTGGGTGGCGGCATCCAAATCTGAGCCAAATTGGGCAAAAGCGGCCATTTCACGATATTGCGCCAACTCGCCTTTAATTTTACCGGCCACTTGCTTCATCGCTTTGACTTGCGCCGATGAGCCGACACGCGACACCGACAAGCCGACATTCACCGCCGGACGAATGCCCTGATAAAACAAATCCGTTTCAAGAAAAATCTGGCCGTCGGTAATGGAAATCACATTGGTCGGAATATAGGCCGAGACATCATTGGCTTGGGTTTCGATAATCGGCAGGGCGGTCATGGAACCGGCGCCAAAATCATCATTCAGCTTGGCGGCACGTTCCAGTAACCGCGAATGCAGAAAAAACACATCACCCGGATAGGCTTCGCGCCCCGGCGGGCGGCGCAATAAAAGCGACATTTGCCGATAGGCCACCGCCTGTTTCGACAAATCATCATAAGTGATAAGCGCATGCATACCATTGTCGCGGAAATATTCGCCCATTGTGCAACCAGTGAACGGTGCCAAAAATTGCAAAGGTGCTGCTTCCGACGCCGTCGCCGCGACAATAATCGAATATTTCAGCGCGTCATTTTCTTCCAGCGTCTTGACAATTTGCGCCACGGTTGACCGCTTTTGACCAATGGCAACATAAACGCAGTATAATTTGGCACTTTCGTCATCGCCATCATTGATGGCTTTCTGGTTCAAAATCGCGTCAATGGCAATCGCTGTTTTGCCGGTCTGGCGGTCGCCGATAATCAATTCGCGCTGCCCGCGCCCGATTGGTATCAACGCGTCAACGGCTTTCAGACCAGTTTGCATCGGCTCGTGAACAGATTTACGCGGAATAATGCCCGGGGCTTTGACGTCAACTTTTTTATAGTCATCGGCTTTAATCGGACCTTTGCCGTCCAGCGGATTGCCGAGCGCGTCAACCACGCGACCGAGCAGGCCTTTGCCGACCGGCACCGATACAATATCGCCGGTGCGCTTGACCACATCCCCTTCGCCAATATCGCGGTCAGAACCGAACACCACAGCGCCGACATTGTCTTCTTCCAAATTGAGTGCCATGCCACGAACACCGCCGGGGAATTCCACCATTTCACCAGCCTGCACATTGTCCAAGCCGTAAATGCGGGCAATGCCGTCGCCAACCGACAACACTTGACCGATTTCGGAAACTTCCGATTTTTGGTCAAAGCCTTTTATTTGCTGTTTCAAAATGGAAGAGATTTCAGACGCTTTAATATCCATTGCTGCCTCGCTTAAGCCTCGTTCAGGGCGGTTTTTAGAGAATTCAGTTTGTGCCGTAATGAGCCGTCAATCATGCGACTGCCCAGTTTTACAACCAGCCCGCCCAGCAAATCTTCATTGACCGCCGTTTCAAGTTGCACGGTTTTACCGAGCGATTTTTTGAATTGGGCTTTCAGGGCGGCAAGCTGGCTGTCGGCTAAGGGGTGCGCCGAGGTAACATGCGCCACCATTTCCTCGCGCGCCTCAGCCACCAAAGCAGCATATTGTTTGGTCATATTCGGCAGGGTGGTGGCACGGCGCTTGGCAATGACGAGGGCAACAAAACTTTTCAACAATTTTTCGGCACCGATTTTATCCAAAACAGCAACCAATGCCGCCCCTTGCTCTGCTGCCGAAATAATCGGGCTGCGGATCAGCTTCATAAGGTCATCGCTTTGCTGCAACAAAACACCAAGAGCGGCGACGCCATCATGCAGTTTTTGTTGCTCACTGGCGGGAAGCTCTTCGACAATTTCAAACAGAGCGACTGCATAACGCCCTGCAAGACCGCCGGTAATGTCTTCATTTGACAAATTTGTGTCGGAAGCCAAGACACTTCTCACTGTTTGCGGATGGGCAGACGCGCCACGCATCCTGACTAAGGGAACAGCCTAAAACTGCGGTTTCGGCCAGATTTGGAATGGCTTATCACGTCATACCACCACGCGCAACACCTTGTGCCAAGCTTAGTCACAAAAAGCTTTTGCTTTTTGCTTTTAGGCGGTTACATAAAGCTATATGGGTCAATATCGACACTCAACCGCAAGCTGCCGTGCAGTTTGACCTTATCCAACCAGTGTCTAATAAAAGCTTGCATGGGTGCGGTTTTACCGCCCTTTATCAAAAACCGAAAGCGATAACGATTGCGTAGACGCGCCATCGGCGCCGGGGCTGGCCCCAGCACACGAATATCGTCATGCGCAGGGATTTGTCGCGCCATCATTTGTACAAAATCATGCGCTTCATCGCGCCCCATTGCCGAGACGACAATCGCCGCCAACCGCCCATAGGGCGGCATACCGGCTTGCTGACGTACCACGGCTTCGCGCTCCATAAAGGCGTCACGGTCTCCGGCTGGCAAAGCCTGCAAAACCGGATGCTCAGGCATGTGGGTTTGCAACATCGCCATGCCCATCGTGCCCTCGCGCCCGGAGCGTCCCGCCACTTGCGACAGCATTTGAAACGTGCGCTCGGCGGCGCGCAAATCGCCATTGCCCAAGCCCAAATCGGCATCAACCACACCGACCGTGCTGAGCTTGGGAAAATGATGGCCCTTGGCAACAATCTGCGTGCCGACAATAATATCGGCACCGCCATCGGCCAGTCGTGCAATGAGCTCGCGCATGCCAACCGCCCCGCCCACATGGTCGCCCACATGGTCGGAAGACAAAACCGCAATACGCGCGTCTGGATAATAATCTGCAATTTCCTCAGTAATACGCTCTACCCCCGGCCCGCAAGCCACCAATTGGTCGGCTTCGCCACACGATGTGCAAACATTCGGCACTGGCACGTTCTGCCCACAATGATGGCATTGTAAGCGCTTGTCAAAGCGATGCTCCACCATCCATGTATCGCAATTAGAGCAAGCATAGCGATGCCCACAAGCACGGCACAGCGTCAGCGGCGCATAGCCCCGCCGATTCAGAAATAGCATTGATTGTTCGCCGCGCCCAATAGCCACGCCGACCGCTTCAATGATTTCCGGCACCAACCATTTGCCGCGTGGCGGCGGCGACAAACGCATATCGACAAGTTGTATATCCGGCAATTCTGCACCGCCATGGCGTGCCGTCAGTCGGTGTTCCATATAACGTTGCTCGCGCATATTGACGAAAGTTTCCAAGGAGGGCGTGGCACTGGCCAAAATAATAGGACACGCCGCCAGCCGCGCCCGCACCACCGCCATGTCGCGGGCATTATAGACCACGCCGTCTTCTTGCTTATAGCCGCCATCATGTTCCTCATCGACGACAATCAGACCCAAATCATGCCATGGCAGAAACAAAGCCGAGCGCGCACCAACCAACACGCGCACCCGATTTTCGGCGACTTCCCGCCAAGTGCGCCGCCGCTCGCTGGCCCCCAGACCCGAATGCCAGAGCGCAGGGGCATACCCAAAACGCGCCTCAAAACGGTGCAAGATTTGCGCCGTCAGGGAAATTTCCGGCAGCAGGATGAGGATGTTTTTACCGCTTTCCAACCCGGCAATAATTGCCTCGAAATAAACTTCCGTCTTGCCCGAACCGGTAACACCATCCAGCACATGCACACCAAATTGAGTTGCCCGAACCGCCTGCCCTAATGCGGTGGCGGCATCCGCCTGCTCGGTTGAAAGCTGCGGACCGGTCGCCTTGGCGGTCTCCATATCGGGCGGGGGAAACGGCTTATGACCCGGTAATTCGTGAAGCCCCAAAGCACCCGCTTTGATAAGGCCTCTAACAACGCCAGCACTGACCTCGGCGTGTCGCGCCAAATCCGCTGCCGTCAAACCACTGCTCGCGCGGGCAGCTTGCAAAACACGGGTGCGCGCCGGTGTTATCCGCGCCGGTTCATCGCCGGTGGCGCGATAGGTCATTAAAGGCTTGGCCGCTTCCAGTGCCGCAGGCACGCGCATGGTTTGGCGCAGCACCAGACCGGGCGGTGCCATCACATAATTTGCCACCCAGTCGATAAAGTCGCGCATTTCTTCGCTTAAGGGCGGCACCTCATATTTTTCAATCACGTCTTTTAATTTGGTCGGAGCTAAATTACCCACCGCTGCTCCCCACACAACGCCCGTCACGCGCCGCGTCCCCAATGGCACACGCACGAAATCACCCGCCGCCAAACTCATATCGGGCGGCACCCGATAATCATAGGCTTTCGGCAAAGCCAGAGGCACAAGCACACGAATTATTGACATGGGGGCAACAGACATAAGCATGAATGTGGGATATGGCTTGATGAAAGGCAAGCCGTGAGGCAAGCTAAAGCCCCCCGCCATAAACCAAAAGGACATAGGATGAAGTTTTTTGTTGATACGACCGATATTGAGGCCATTGCCGCGCTGGCCGCCACTGGCATGGTGGATGGGGTGACGACCAATCCGTCGCTAGTGGCCAAATCGGGGCGCGATTTCAAAGAATTGATTGGCGATATTTGCAAAATTGTTGATGGCCCGGTGTCGGCCGAGGTGGCCGCACTGACGGCCGAGGGTATGCTGGCCGAGGCCAAGACCTTGCTGGCCATTGCCAAGAATGTCTGTATTAAAGTGCCGCTCACATGGGACGGGCTGAAGGCCACGCGCACGCTGGCCGATAACGGCCATATGGTTAATGTGACTTTGTGTTTTTCGGCCAATCAAGCCTTGCTGGCGGCGAAGGCGGGGGCGGCGTTTATTTCGCCTTTTGTCGGGCGGTTGGACGATATTGGGGGTGATGGCATGGGGCTGATTGAAGACATTCGCACGATTTACGACAATTACCCCGAATTAGCGACCGAGATTTTGGTCGCCTCGGTGCGCTCGCCGGAGCATATTCGCCAAGCCGCGCTGATTGGTGCCGATGTCGCCACCCTGCCGCCGGATGTATTGCGTATGCTGATTGCCCACCCATTGACCGATAAAGGGCTGGAGGCGTTTTTGGCCGACTGGAAGAAGACTGGCCAAACGATAACATGACGCAGACCCCCGATTTGCAGACCGCACTGGCCGACTGGCTACGTCGCATGGGCGATGAAGCGCGTTTCAGCCCGCACACCCAAGCCGCCTATGAACGCGATGTGCGCCAGTTTATTGAATTTTTGAATCAGCACGAAGGCCGCGCCATCGCCCTTGCCGATATGGCACGTTTCAGCATCGCCGATGTGCGCGGCTTTATGGCAGCGCGGCGCACTGGCGGCACAGACAGTCGTTCATTATTGCGTCAGCTTTCGGGGCTACGCCATTTTCTGGCCGATTTGGAACACT
>CAYQFO010000002.1:27085-27321 GCA_964416815.1 uncultured Rhodobiaceae bacterium
ACACTATGGAATTGAGGTGAGCCAAGCACTGACTTTGTTGAATCCACCAAAAGCCAAAAAGAGCCTGCCGCGCCCTTTGTCCAGCGATGATGCGCTGGCCTTGATTCAACGCGCTTTGCATGGCGGCAAGTCGCCGTGGATTGGCGCGCGCGATGCCGCTCTGTTGACGCTTTTATATGGCGGCGGTTTGCGAATTGGTGAGGCCTTGTCTTTGAACCGGCGCGATGTGCCGTCCG
>CAYQFO010000003.1:0-25383 GCA_964416815.1 uncultured Rhodobiaceae bacterium
ACGCTGAAACGCGCCGAGAGCGGACAGATTACCGAGACCCTTTCGCGCGATGGTTTGTGGCAGGCGCAAACCCCGCAAGCCTTCCATTTTCAGGCCATTTATGCGGCCCATCAAAACGCGCCCCCCGCGCATGAGTCCGGCGGGCTGAGCGATGACGCCGCCGTGGCCGAATTTGCCGGTCTGCCGCTTGCCTTGGTGGCCGGTGACAAGGCCAATATCAAGCTGACGCATAGCGAAGATTTTGCCGCGCCCGATTTGCAATCGGTACCGCGTGTCGGCAATGGCTTTGATGTGCATCGCTTTGGCGGGGTCGGCAGTGCCGAGCATATTATGTTGGGCGGTGTTAAGCTCGCCCATGACCGCGCCCTGCTCGGCCATTCGGACGCCGATGTCGCCCTGCACGCGCTCACCGATGCGCTGCTCGGCGCACTGGCCATGGGTGATATTGGGACGCATTTTCCGCCCGATGACGCAACCCATAAAAATCGTGATTCGGCCGACTTTCTGCGCCATGCCGTCGAATGGGCGCATCAAGCGGGTGCCGTCATCACCCATGCCGATATGACGATAATTTGCGAAGCCCCGAAACTAACGCCCCATAAAGCCGCCATGCAGACACGCATGGCAGAGCTGTTGGGTATCAAAGAAACGGCAGTATCGGTGAAAGCCACAACCACCGAGAAGCTCGGCTTTATCGGTCGCGGCGAGGGGCTGGCCGCGCAAGCGACACTCACCCTGCTTATGCCAAAGGAGGCATCCCATGCTTAAATTCCACAAATTGCCGCCGCATTTAACCTTTTTCTCACCAACTGCGCTGATTGCGACATTCTGCGGCAGTGGCCTGTTACGCCCGGCCTCCGGCACATGGGGGTCGTTGGCGGCGCTTATGGTCGGCTTGCCTCTGGCCTGTCACGGCGGCGCAGAGCTCTTATTGATGGGCGCGGCAATCGCCTATGCCGCAGGGTATTGGGCGACGCGCATCTGGCTGTCGGGCAGTGACGATAAAGACCCCTCGCCGATTGTGATTGACGAGGTGGTCGGCCAGTGGGTTGTGCTGGCGGCTGTGCCGCTCACCCCGCTCGGCGTGGCGGCGGCGTTTTTGTTGTTTCGCCTGTTTGATATTATCAAGCCGTGGCCTGCCAGCTGGGCCGACAAAAAACTTTCCGGTGCGCATGGGGTGATGCTGGATGACGTGTTTGCCAGTATCTGGGCGGCGGTGGTGCTGTTGGCGGCGCAGCATTACAAATTACTTTAGGATGGTTTCCATGTTCAAAAAACAACTCACTGCAAAAGCCGAAACGGTTTTACAAAAATGTGGCGAAAAGCACTGGCGGCTGTCGGCGGCTGAATCTTGCACTGGTGGGCTGATTGCGGCTCTACTGACAGAAATCCCCGGCTCTTCAATCGTCATTGGCCGCAGTTTTGTAACCTATTCCAATCGCGCCAAGCGAGACATTCTGAGCGTGCCTGAAGATATTTTGCAAGCGCATGGTGCCGTCAGCGAGCCTGTCGTGCGGGCGATGGCGCAAAATGTGCTGGACATGACCACCGCCTCGTTGACCATTGCCGTATCGGGTATTGCCGGTCCCGGCGGCGGCTCAGACGACAAACCTGTCGGCACAGTGCATATGGCGACCGCTACGGCGCAGGGTATCCATCATCTATGCCAGCAATTTGGTGATATTGGCCGCGCCGAGGTGCGGATGGCGACGGTCAATGCCGCCATGGATATGCTACTTGACCGCTTGTGAGGCGTAAAATATCAACTTGTTTTTTTGTATTCCCGATTATAAAACCACTTTATAGTCCTATTTTAACAGCATCAGGGAATGTAGCAGATATAGATGGCTATTTTTCTTGCAGTAATTGTCCCAAGAATCTGTGGCAGCTCGGATTGAAGAGCATTACCCTGATAGTTATCAATACCCTGATAGTTATCAATATCACTCAAATTCTTGCATGTTTCTCATTCGCAGTGATGACATAGCTGTTAAAATTGCTCAAAATATTGGCATTAAAGGTGATGATAGAGATGTCTCAGGCGTGGTCTACAAACTGAATTCTGCATATTCTGGTTATACAAATGGTGCGGTTTGGGAATGGTTTAAAAAAGACGATGACTAATAATGTTCACCCGATAGGTCAAGAAAGCGATGAACCCAAGAGGTCTGATTCATCTTCTGGCGGCGGAAGCGGTGGCGATTTGGGTGAGCGGATAGCGCGTCTAGAAACGCGGATGGACTATTTGGCCACCCGAGAGGATTTAGAAGCGATGAAAGTGTGGTTCTTGAAGTGGGCTATCATGACAATA
Organism: uncultured Rhodobiaceae bacterium; assembly: GCA_964416815.1. Lineage (GTDB taxonomy): Bacteria > Pseudomonadota > Alphaproteobacteria > RS24 > RS24 > JBPCVS01. The sequence goes on from CAYQFO010000003.1 coordinate 2,312, forward strand.
CTCGCGACGGTAGGCATAACGGTAAGCGCGGTCGTAATTATTATCAAAGTTTTTAATCTGTGAAATTGGTTAGCGCGGCTTGCCCATAAATTTCATGGGCGCGGACTTCAAACGCATCAATAAATCGCGCCACCACACGCGTCATTATCGGCTGTAACACCCGCCGCAAAAGCGGCACGGAAAATTCAAATTGCAATTCAAAATGCACTTCGGAGCCGTTTTCCTCCGGCAGAAACCGCCAGTGGTTATAAAGATACCGAAACGGCTTGCCCACCCTATCGGGTTGCGTGACTGTGATGGCGAGCGGGTCATCGCCCAGCGTAATTTCGCTGCAATAAGTTTCGCGCAAGAATTTATAAGCGACCATCACATCGGCCAATAGCACCTCTCCCTCATTATGTGGCCTGCGCGATATAACCCGCGAAGCCCGGCAATAGGGAATAAATTCGTGATAGCTGTCCACATCGACCACCAGATTATACATTTGCTGCGCCGTATAGGGGCTGTGGCGGGTCAGCGTAATGTTTTGCATCGGCTCGCCGCTTTCAGCTTTTCGAAATCGGCATCGGCATGGTGCGAAGAGCGCGTCAAGGGCGTTGCTGCCACCATTAAAAAGCCTTTGGCGCGCGCCATGGCGGCATAGGCCGCAAATTCTTCCGGCGTCACAAACCGGTCAACCGGAGCGTGTTTACGGGTCGGCTGTAGATATTGGCCAATGGTGATAAAATCAATCTCGGCCGTGCGCATATCATCCATCACCTGCATGACTTCTTCGCGGCTCTCGCCCAGCCCGACCATCAGGCCGGATTTGGTGAAAATCGACGCATCAAGCCGCTTGACGCGCTGCAACACGCTCAGCGAATGAAAATAACGCGCGCCCGGGCGAATGCTCAGATAAAGCCGTGGCACAGTTTCCAAATTATGGTTGAACACATCCGGCCGCGCCGCCACCACCACTTCCAATGCGCCGGCTTTGCGCAGAAAATCCGGCGTTAGAACTTCAATCGTCGTCTCCGGCGTCGCAGTGCGGATGGCAGCAATCGTGGCGGCAAAATGGTGCGCCCCGCCATCGTCCAAATCATCGCGGTCAACCGAGGTAATCACCACATGGCGTAAGCCTAGCTTGGCCACCGCATCGGCCACACGCGCCGGTTCCTTGCTATCCAATGGGTGCGGGATGCCGGTGGTTACATTGCAAAAAGCGCAGGCGCGGGTGCAAATATCGCCCATAATCATGAAAGTGGCGTGACGTTCGGCCCAGCATTCGCCGATATTGGGGCAAGCGGCCTCCTCGCACACGGTCACCAGCCCATGCGCCTTCACAATGGCACGGGTTTCGGCATAAGCGGGAGAGGTTGGGGCCTGCACACGAATCCAAGGCGGCTTGCGCAAAAGCGGCGTGTCCTGATTGTTCTGCTTTTCCGGATGGCGCAAACGCCCCGAAACAGTATCAATAACCGTGACCATGCGCCGTTTATAAACCAATTTATGCGACAAATATATAGGGTAAATATAGCGGTGTGGTGGCTAATTCGTCTGAATGTGGCGATTAAGCACAATGATTTCATCAGGCTGCGCCAAACCCAAAACAATACGCGCCCGTTCATCGAGAAAATCAATATCAAGGCTCTTCTCGCGGAGTCGATCGGCACGTGCGGCCAATCTATCATTCTCGGCCTTCAGTTCATCCAGCACATATTGCCGGTCGGTGCGGTCAATTTGCAATTTTTGCCAGCCAATCAAACCGCGCTCGCCGCGCACCGCCTGATAGGTCAATCCGCTACAGGCCGCCAGCATCAATATAGATGGCACCAGCAGGCGCAAACGCAATGATGTGAGAAAACGAATCATGGGCAACCGAATCACGATTTGATTCGTGCCGTCAAGTAGAAAGTGTTCAATAGGCATCAGCCTTGACATTTTGTTCACTTCTGCATAGCTGTGATGGATGGGATGGGCCGATTTGGTCGGGACTGTGTTCAATATTAAGAAGAGAGAGTGGTATGAAAAAACAAAACAACAAATATGCCGTCGCCAGTTTGTTGGCGGCATTTGTCTTAACTTTCAGTAATCCAGTTTTTGCAAAAAGTGAATTGCATAAAGGGTCAATTAATTTTGGGAGTAGCCAATTTGACGGCGATGAACGTGTTTCGGGAAATACGCATGGCTTTGAGAATAGTAGTTCTGCCGTCGGCGCAGAATTTTTTCTCACTGAACAGGTTTCCTTCAACATTTCCAAGGATACTGCAAAACAAGATTATTCGACCAGTCGCTTAAATAATTTGACATGCGATATAGATACAACAGCTTTGGGGTTGAGATTGCACTCATCGCGTGTCAATTACCGTGACGGGACTGGAACTGGCCTTTCGATTGGTATTTTATCAGTTGATGGGAAAGCGGATTGTGAGGATGACTATTTTATCTACCCCACCATCGACTCCGATTCGGAATCAATTGTGTTTACTTGGGAAAAGGGTGTTGGAAATGGTGAAATTGTTTCCTTGAGCCTTGTTTCCGACACGGATGATTTTCTTGACGACAGAAGATTTTCTTTCGGTCTAAGTAAAATCCTCAACAATGATATTTTTGTCGGTATCGGTGTTTACATTGCTGAAACTGCGGAAGATACCAATGGTAACAATACTGAAGTGACAGGCATTACTTTCTCTGTCAGTTATTTATTCTAAATCCGCATCAGGGCTTATTTCAAAACTGCCTTGCCCGGATAAACCGCCCTATCGCCGAGCATTTCCTCAATGCGGAGCAGCTGATTATATTTCGCCAGCCGGTCAGAACGCGCCAGTGAGCCAGTCTTGATTTGCCCGCAATTCAGAGCAACCGAGAGGTCGGCAATGGTTGCGTCTTCGGTTTCACCGGAGCGGTGCGACATGACGGCCGTATAACCCGCCTTATGTGCCATTTCCACAGTTTCCAGCGTTTCCCTGAGCGTGCCTATCTGGTTGACCTTAACCAGAATGGCATTGGCCACGCCCTTTGCAATGCCGTCGGCCAAGCGGGTCGGATTGGTGACAAATATGTCATCGCCAACCAATTGCACCTTGTCGCCAATCGCCTCGGTGAGTGCTTTCCAGCCGTCCCAGTCATTTTCATCCATGCCGTCTTCAAGCGAAGCAATCGGGTAGCGATTGCATAAATCTCGCCAATAGCTTGCCATTTCATTGGCATTGAGTTTCTTGTTCTCACCGGCCAGATGATAGATTTTTTTCTCATAAAATTCACTGGCGGCGGCGTCCAGCGCCAACATAATGTCGTCGCCGGGGGTGTATCCGGCTTTTTCAATCGCTTTCATAATATAATCCAGCGCCGCATCGGTAGAGGCCAGATTGGGCGCAAAACCGCCCTCATCGCCCACACCGGTGACCAGCCCGTCATCATTCAGCAAGCCTTTTAAGGTATGAAACACTTCCGCGCCCATCCGCACCGCATTGGCCAGATTGTCGGCAGCGACCGGCATTATCATAAATTCCTGAACGTCAATCGGATTGTCAGCATGGGCGCCGCCATTGAGGATATTCATCATCGGCACCGGCAATATACGCGCATTGGTGCCGCCGACATAACGCCAGAGCGGCGTATTTTGTGATGCCGCCGCCGCTTTGGCCACGGCCAGCGATACGCCCAACATGGCATTGGCACCAAGGCGGGCTTTATTGCCGGTGCCATCAAGTTCGCGTAAGGTATGGTCTATGTGTAATTGCTCGGTTGCATCCATACCGGCCAGCACCGAAAAAATCTCGCCATTGACGGTCTCAACCGCCTGTAAAACGCCCTTACCGAGATAGCGTTTTTTGTCGCCATCGCGCAATTCCACGGCTTCAAATTGACCGGTTGAAGCCCCCGACGGCACGGCAGCACGCCCAAAACTGCCATCCTCCAAAATAACATCCACCTCAACCGTCGGATTGCCCCGACTGTCGAGAATTTCGCGTCCGATAATGTCAAGAATGGCGGTCATATTAAGCAGTCTTAAACCGAATCCCGATGGTTTGCAAATAAGTGTCTGCCAGCCCCGGCGATAAGAGACTTGACGTGCGCTTTGGCCTTCGGTCAAGTGCCGACATGAACGACAAACACGCAGCTTTGGTTCTTTTTTCCGGCGGGCAAGACAGCACGGTCTGTCTCGCTCATGCGCTGACACATCATGACCGCGTCGAAACGCTGGGCTTTGATTATGGCCAAACGCACAAGGTGGAACTCGATTGCCGCACCATCATTCGTAAAGAAATCGTCACCATAAACCCTGATTGGAAGACGCGTCTGGACGACGACCATATCCTCCCGCTTCCGGCTCTGGCGGAAATCGGTGGCACGGCACTGATTGGCGGCGGTGCGATACAGATGCAAACAAACGGTCTGCCATCAACTTTTGTGCCGGGGCGCAATCTTTTATTCCTCACCTATGGCGCGGCATTGGCCTATCGCCGTGGACTAGATGTTCTGGTCGGTGGCATGTGCGAGACCGATTTTTCCGGCTATCCGGATTGCCGCCGCAATACGCTGGATGCGCTGCAAACGGCTCTGCAATTGGGCATGGAAACAGCCGTCACCATTGAGACACCGCTTATGTATAGTGACAAGGCCAAAACGTGGGCATTGGCCGAGAAACTGGGTGGCGCAGCGTTGACTGAGTTGATTATTGAACATAGCCACACATGTTATCGCGGCGAGCGCGGCACGCGCCATGATTGGGGCTATGGGTGCGCTGATTGTCCGGCCTGCGATTTGCGCAAAACCGGCTATGAAACATGGCGCGCCGCATGAGCTATGCCGTTAAGGAAATTTTTTACACGCTGCAAGGCGAAGGTGGACAGGCCGGGCGCTCTGCCGTGTTCTGCCGCTTTGCCGGATGTAATCTCTGGTCGGGGCTGGAACGCGACCGCGCCACGGCGCAATGCAGCTTTTGCGACACGGATTTTGTCGGCACAGACGGCCAAAACGGCGGCAAATTTGCCGATACCGACGCGCTGGCCGAGGCGATTTGTGCGCTCTGGCCGGGAGATGCAGGTGCCTATGCCGTCTTCACCGGCGGCGAACCATGCCTGCAACTCGACGCCCCCCTATTGGATGCGCTGCACGCACACGGCTTTGAAACCGCCATCGAAACCAATGGCACACTGCCCGTGCCGGATGGCGTGGACTGGATTTGCGTCAGCCCCAAGCCGCAATCGGAATTGGTGCAAACCTCAGGCGATGAGCTGAAGTTTATCTACCCGCAAACAGTGCTGTCGCCGGAGCAATTTGCCGAACTTGATTTCGAGCATTTTTATCTGCAACCGATGGATACCGGCGAAGCCGAAAGCAGTTGGCACAATGTGCAGGCGGCGATTTCCTATTGCTTGGAAAATCCGCAATGGAAGCTGAGCCTTCAAACCCATAAAATTGTCGGGCTGGATTAAAGCGGAATTGACCGAATTTGCCTTATCGGGCATAAGCAACACATGCAATTGACGCGCGATTTTACCTTTGATGCTGCCCATCATCTCGGCCAATATGGCGAGGGACACGCCAATGCACGCCTGCATGGCCATAGTTTTCGCGCCCGTATCACCATTGAGGGCCAGCCCGATGAAAACGGCCGGATTGTTGATTTTGAACAATTCGGCAAAGTTATTGACACGGTGCGTGATGCCCTCGACCATCATTTGCTGAATGAAATTGAAGGGCTGGAAGTGCCGACGCTGGAAAACCTATGCCTTTGGTTGTGGTCACGCTTGCACGGAGATTTGCCGCAACTCTGCGCGGTTGACGTATACCGCGACAGTCTCGGCCAGTCTTGCCGCTATCAAGGAAGCCAACATGGTCGATAAAAAGAATACCGCGACACCCCTGCCCGCTTCGCCCGACAAAGCCGTGCTGGAACCGGTCGCAAACCCGCACCCCGATGTGATTTATGTTGCCCGCTTTGCGGTTCCAGAATTCACTGCGCTGTGTCCAATCACTGGTCAACCGGATTTTGCTCATTTGGTCATTGACTATGTGCCGGGCGAAAATCTGGTCGAAAGTAAAAGCTTAAAACTGTTTATGGGTAGTTTTCGCAATTACGGGGCGTTTCACGAAGACTGCACAATAATGATTGGCAAACGTTTGATAGCCTGTATGCAGCCGCGCTGGTTGCGTATTGGTGGCTATTGGTATCCGCGCGGCGGTATTCCGATTGATGTGTTCTGGCAAACAGACGAACCACCCAAAGGTCTGTTTATTCCCGACCAAGGCGTTCCTCCCTATCGCGGCAGATAATTGCGGCAAAATCACCGCTCACACAGATTAATATCCGTCCAGAACCTCTGCGTAAATGCGCGCATAGTCGTTACACATTCGCTCGGCCGAAAACAATCGGTTGAAGCGTTTCTCGGCTTCCTCTCCCATGCGTTCGGCAATTTCGCGATGCGCCAACAAAAAACGCATTGCAGCGCGCAAAGCATCCGGGTCTTTGGGCGGCACAACCAGACCAGTCGTGCCATGTTCGTTAACATAAGACGTGCCGGTTCCAAGTTCCGTACAAATAAGCGGCTTGGCACGCATCGCCGCTTCCAACTGGACAATACCGAAGGCTTCAGAGCGTAAATGCGAAGGCAGCACAAGGCCGTAACATAATTCCAGTAAAGCAATCTTGTCATCTTCTTCAATGCGACCGGTAAAATGAATGTCTTTGCGTTTAAGGTTTTTGGCCTTTGCTTGAAGCCTGTTAAGGTCGCTGCCACCCCCTGCGATGACCAATCCCACATCCAAGCCCCGAGCCGCCTCAAGCAACGTGGCAACCCCTTTATAATTGCGTAAAGCACCAAGAAACAGAAAAAACGGTTGCTGAATCTGGGCGCGCCACTTTTTGATGGCTTGTGGTGATGGTGTTGCAAACACGCTGGTGTCAAGGCCAAGGGAAACCGGCTCGGCCTTATGCTTGTACTTTCGCAATACCGGGCTGGTTTGCAGATAAGCATGCGAGGTGCAAACAATGCGATCCATCGAATTCAAAAACAAATTTTGCACCGGCGCGTAAACATATTTGAGAATACGCTGACGAACAATATCCGAGTGGTAGGTCACAATGCTCGGCTTTTTAATAGCGGAGAGAAGTTTCACCACATCGCCATATGGGAAGGGATGATGATAGTGAATGAGGTCAAATTTCGGTGCAATTTCCTTAAATTTGGAAATTGCTTTCAGAGAAAACGGTGCCGAGGAAAGTTCAATATTTGTTTTAACTTGCGTTACGAAATGCTTCTCAAATTTGAAGCGTTCGGCTTTTGGTGCATGGGAGAACGTAAAAACCTCAGATTCTATGCCGTGTCGCTTGCCGCCATTGGCAAGATGGCGAATAACCTGCTCAACACCACCATAAGTGTCTGGATAATAAGTTTTATAGACGTGTAAAACCTTCATTGAATTTTATTTTGCCTGAATAATCGGGCTGTTTCGAATATTTCCAACATTTCCTTAGCCACCCTGCCCCATGAAAAGCGTTTGGCTTCAACTATCGCGTTTTTTGCCAGCGATGCATACAAAGAATGATCATTGATGAGTTGGGCAAGCGCACCGGAAATAGAGGTAATGGAGCTTGGGTTGACATAAAGACCAGCACTTGCTGCAACCTCCGGCATGGATGAAAGGTCTGAAGTTATAACTGGCTTGCCATATTGTAAGACTTCGGCAATCGGTAGGCCGAAGCCTTCAGAAAGTGACGGCATAACCAGAAATGAGCAATCGGCATAGAGCTGATGTAGCACGTCATCATGCGGCGATTCAATAATTTTAATATGTGCCTCCAGCTTCTGCTTTTTGACAAGTTTTTGCGCATTAACGCCCCCCCAACCTGCCCCACCGGCAATCACGAGGTCAAGATTATCTCTCATTTTGGGCGGTAACTGCTCAAAGGCTGCTATCAAACGTTGAAGGTTTTTGCGTGGCTCCATCGTGCCGACAAAAAGAGCAAAAGGCTTTTTAACTTTTCCCGGTTTGGCTTGCGGTTTACTGGCACCAAGAGGCACCACGCGAATTTTATTTTTTACGACCGAAAAGAACTGTCCCAAATCATCGGCGGTCGCGTGTGAATTACAGGCAATCAAATCAGCATGGCGCACGGCGCGTGAAAAAAATAAGTGTTCACGAACCCAAGTGCGCCAGCGCATGGTTTCGGGATAGGTTTTCCATACAAGGTCGTGAACGCTCAGCACAATGGGCAGGTCGGGCGGCAAACCAAAGGGAAGACGATGCGCCACACCCCAAAAAACATCTCCAAGCGGGTGCAGCGATGAAAATGAACCCGCATGAATATTTAGACCCATATTTTGATAAGCAGCTTGCACATCTCCGCGCGTTGCAAAAATAATCTCGCAGCTATCGCGCTGAGCAGCCATTGTCGCCTCGGCGGCGGCCGTTGTAGCCTCGGCGGCGGCCGTTGTAGCCTCGGCGGCGGCCGTTGCAATCTCAGCCGTAGCCCGGCCAATGCCCGATATCGGTTTGGTCAGGAATTTACCGTCTGCAACAATGCGCATCAAAGCCCCGAAGCCGTTCGAATAAATTTTTTCCCGAAACGGAAAAAATAAGCTATCCAAGCAGAAAGACTTGAGCGACCGTGAGCGATTTCAATTCGGCGCATCTCGGTTAATGCCAACCGCCATTTTTGCTGCGAAACACCGCCATCCCACTGATGGATAAGCGGTTTATTTATCACAACGATATGAGGATTGAAGGCAAGCAATCTGTAAAATAAATCAATGTCCATGGCAATTTTGTAATTTGTGTCATATCCGCCTATTTTTTCCAATAATGCGCGCCGAATAACCATACCCGGGTGATTAATGGCCGGGTGGAACCATCGGGCGGGAGGCATTTTGCGACTAAAGCGTGGCTTTATAAGCTGTTTTAGAGTCTCATTTCCAAAATATACTTCGAAAATAATGATATCCGGATTTTCACCATCAATGGCCTGTCGCACATGCCCAAGATACTTATCCAACACGACGTCGTCGGCATTTATATTGGCAATGTAGTCAGAATTTGTAGCCCGCCATGCTTTGTTAAAAGCATCGCTAATGCCGCTATCGGGCTCGCTGATAAATTTACTCACCAAACCCTGTCGCACGGCTTTTTGGGCCAGCGCCAAAGTGCCATCCGTACTTTGCCCGTCAATCACAATATATTCGTCGGCAGGCACTTTTTGCGCTGCAACGCTGCCAAGGCAGCGTTGAATGGTGCGTTCAGCATTTAGGCAAACAGTGGTTAGCGCAATTGTCGTCATTGGCCCTTGCCAGAAAAAAAAATGTAGTCAATAAACAATCTATGTATGCCTTACGACGCATAAAATTTCTATCTTCAATTTCAGCATGGCTATCTCTGGCACGTTTGAAAAGGTATGAAAATATCCATCGGGGGCAAAAAGCCGTCATTTTGTGCAACGGACCGAGCCTGAACAGCATTGACTTTGATTTGCTTGATGGCGTGTTTTGTTTTGGATTGAATAAAATCAATCTTCTATTCAATCGCACACAATTTCGACCATCGTGCATCGTGGCCGTTAATGGTCTGGTCATTCGACAAAACCAGTTATTTTTTGAAACAACAAATATCCCGATATTTCTTGATGCTCTCCATGCGCGACGGCTTATGAAATTTCATACCAATCACATTCACCTGTGCTGCTATGAGAACGCATTTGCCTATCGACCAACAAAATTCGTTTCTCAGGGGGGTACCGTAACTTTTGTTGCACTACAATTGGCGTTTTATATGGGATTTGCGGAAGTGGCGCTGGTCGGCTGTGACCATTATTTTTCCACTTCCGGTCGCCCGCATGAAGAGCTACAAGGAGGCAAGCTTGACCCCAATCATTTTGACCCGGCGTATTTTGCCAATCAAACGTGGCAGGCACCCGATTTGACCATGAGTGAAAAATCTTACGCGCAGGCACTTGAGGCTTTTCAAGCAGATGGGCGACGACTGGTGAACGCCTCAACACAGACAAAATTGGATATTCTTCCACGCACGACCCTCACTGAATTTCTTGCGCATTGATATTGGCTTTTCCAGCGAATGGTATTAAACCCCTGTCCATGGTGTCAGCATTTATTTTGATAAGAGATTTTTGGCCTGAAAAGGGTGCCGTCTGGCGGCTCTTCAAAAATGATATGCTGGCCAAAACACGTACCTCCCGAAGCTCGGCGGTCTGGAATGTTGTCATGCCAATTGTGCCACTGGGCTTTTATATCATCTTGTCAAGCATGAACGTGTTTCCAGATGTTGACACCATGAACCGACTAACTTTTGTCAGCATAGGCGTGACGCTCTGGTTGCTTTTTGCTGGCCTCATTTCTGTCCCAATGAACACTCTTGAAAGCACTCTAAAGGCACTGGAAACCGATAGGCTTTCTATATTATCGCAGTTGATTATACGCCTTAGTGGATTATTTTTTGATAGCTTTTTGCGTGTCATTGCGGTTTTGGTCATATTGGTATTATTCAGCCCCGACCAGATTACACCGAACCCTGTTTTCATTCCATTCGTGTTTTTGGCATCGCTATGTTGTTTTGGCGTTGGCGTTTTTCTGGGGGCGCTTAATCTAGCTTTTGGGAACATTAGCAAGCTTGTTTCGATTGTTCTGCAATATGGTATTTTTGTATCGGGTGTTATTTTTCCGGTCGCGAGACTTGGAAAATTTGGCGAGTATATTGCCTATAACCCACTGTTTATGGCGATTGATAGCGTTCGGTCATTTATTGTATTGGGCGTTTATCAACCGACGGTGATTTTTTGGAGCGCAATTGCTTTAGGCCTTTGCCTTTTTTTGTGGTCGTCATCCATTCTTTGCATTCTTAAAAGTGAGCTGAGGGGACGTCTATGAGTGCCCCGCTTATCAGCGTCAAAGGCCTTGGTAAAAAATTCTCGCGCAACGAGCAAATCACACGCCAACAGATACGTCGGCATGTTCTGCAAGCTATGTTTGGGCGATTGTCACCGCCCCCAAAAACAGCATTGGAAGAAAACCAGTTTTGGGCGCTTCACGACATCAATTTCGACGTCAAGCGTGGGCAAGCCCTCGGCATTATTGGATATAATGGTGCCGGAAAAACAACCTTGTTAAACATTCTGGCGGGTTTTTCAAAACCAGACATAGGCGAAGTTAATATGAAAGGCCGCATTGTTTCGCTTATCAATCTCACCAATGGTATGCAAGACAACCTTACAGGCCGAGAGAATATTTACACAAAAGGCGCACTGAACGGCCTGTCGGAAACAGAAATTCAAGGGCGCGCTCAACAGATTATTGATTTTGCCGAACTCGAATACTGCATTGATGCCCCCTACAAAACCTATTCATCGGGCATGAAAATGCGCCTTGCATTTGCCATAAACATTCACAGTGATGCGGATATTTTTCTGGTCGATGAAGTTTTGTCGGTTGGCGATTTTATGTTTAGAAATAAATGTTTAGCAAAAATAAATTCACTATATTCAAATGTGGCTTTCATCTTGGTTTCGCATAGTATGGGTGACATAATCGGGTTTTGCGCATCTGTAATGATGTTAAGTAAAGGCTCACAAGCATTTTTGGGTGATGCGCGAGAGGGAGCATCACTATACCTTGAGCCTGACCGGGAGCCGAACCAGCAAGAAGACTCAACACCAACCAGTTTCGTGTTCAAAAAGTTTGTCCCAGAATTGTTGAATTCCAGTGAAAAATGCGAAATCGTGAAAATAACCGTTAACGACAAACCTCAAAGTAAGGAACAAATAACACTCAACCCACGCACGCCCTTTAAGTTAGAAATTTTGCTAAATTTGCCCAAACGCCTTTCAAGGGTTACGGTTAGAATCGCTTTTGTTACACCGGATAATGATTTAGCCGCTGCTGAAACCAGCGATTTTGACTTTCACTTAAAAGACCTCTCGGCAGGTCATCACACAGTTCGCATTAACGCGCCAAGCCTTTGCTTATATGCAGGTGTTTTTTCCTGTTATTGCATCATTAGGTCGTCTAAAGAAATTTTGCTAAGGAAGCCGTTGTTTGAATTCAATTATCAAGAAAAAGCTTCTCAAGACCTTTACCATACTGCTATCCGACAAATGTTTGAGTGGACTTTCTTGCACCGGAAAGAGTAAAATTGCAGTTCATTTGTTAAAATAGCAAATTCGATGCAAATATCATGGATGATTCCCCCCCCCAAGTAGAAATAATTGGTACAACATCAAGCTTATTGGGTGAGGGTCTGCTGATTCAAAATGGTCGGCCCATTTGGCTTGACATTGACGGACAGAAGGTTTTTTGGGACCAAAACGAATTACATCTGGCCGAAGATATTCCCTCAGTCATTTTCGAGGCGCATGAAGATAACCTCTTAATTGGCACCCATCGCGGTATCAAACGCCTAACAAAAAGCGGGGCATTGGAACTTTGCTGCGAACTACAAGGACATAATCCAGATCAATTTCGTCTGAATGATGGTTGCAAACGAGGCGATGAAAGCTATCTTGTCGGTGCCATGTCGCAGACTGAACATGCCCGATACGCTGGTTCAATTTACCGATTTAATTTATCCGGTACAGTCACCAAATTCGACTGGCCCTGCCATATTCCCAACAGCTTTATTGAACTGCCCGATGGTCGCATTCTCATCAGCGACAGTTTCAAGCAGACTGTTTTTAGTGTCCGGATAGATGGAGAAAAACTAACGGCTTCTGTTTGGCATAAAGCCACTGGTCACCAAACGCCCGATGGCGGATGCTTGTTGCCCGATGGGCGGGTTGCGATTGCGATGTGGAACGGTGCCTGTATTCGGCTTTTTGAACAAGATGGAACGGTTGTGCAAAACTTACCCGTACCGGCTTTGCGTCCCACAAACTGCAAATATGACCCGCAATCAAAAAAGCATGTCGTAACAACAGCGCGTATTGAGATGACGGACGAAATGTTGCATAAGCTACCAGTATCCGGGCAACTGCTTGCAATAAAATGGAACTCATGAAAATTTCAATAATTATCCGTACGCTGAATGAAGCCTACTATATGCCCGAACTGTTGGAGAGCATTAGCAACCAAAAGGTGAATGGGGCGGTTGAGACGGTTGTGATTGACAGTGGGTCGACAGACAACACGGTTGAAATTGCACAAAAATACAATGCCCGCCTAACCTTTATTGAAAAATCTGATTTTTCATTTGGTCGCTCCCTTAATCAGGCCTGTGCGTTCGCTGATGGAGACATTTTTGTTTTTGTAAGTGGCCATTGTATACCGCGTGATAAACATTGGTTGTCTCATCTTGTTGCGCCAATGGTATCTACAACAGTCGGCTATGTTTACGGTCGTCAACTGGGGCGCGATACAACAAAATTCAGCGAGCGGCAAATTTTTAAGAAATATTTTCCGCCCCATGAAAATCCCAATAATGCCGACTTTTTTTGCAATAACGCCAATGCCGCCATTAAACGCGAGATCTGGCAGCAATATCTTTTTGATGAAGAGGTCACTGGTCTTGAAGACATGGAGCTGGCGCGGCGCTACGTATTAGACGGAGGCTGCGTTGCCTACGCTCCCCAATCCACCGTCTTCCACATTCATAACGAAACTTGGTCGCAAACCCGCAAGCGTTATGAGCGTGAGGCACTGGCCTTGCAGAAAATCATGCCAGAACTTCACTTATCTTTAGGCGAAGCCCTACGGTTTTTTCTGGTGGCCGTTTTACACGATGGTAGCCAAGCACTGGAGGAAAAACGCTTCTTTTCAGAATTTTTGTCGATTGTAACGTTTCGGCTGGCACAATATTGGGGCAGCTATAAAGGAAGCAAGCCGATGCGAAAGCTATCAATGAAGCAGAAATTAAATTATTTTTATCCGAGGAATTAGAAAAATTATGACCGTTTTTGCACTGCTCCCCATAAAAGCCAATAGCCAGCGTGTTCCGGGGAAGAATTTCCGTTCATTTGCCGGCAAGCCTTTGTTTGCGTGGATAGTTGACACGCTTTTGTCGATTGACGAAATCGACAAAGTCATTATCAATACTGACGCATCGGTCGAATTGGAGGCAGGTGGATTGCGCCCGAGCCAGCGGGTTGATTTACAAGAACGGCCGAAAGAATTATGCGGCGACACGGTTTCCATGAATCTCATTTTAGCTCATGACATTCGACAAAATCCGGCTGATATTTATCTTATGACCCATACAACAAATCCATTTTTGTCACCTGCGACCATTCACCGCGCGATAAAAAAATATAGTGCGGCACACAAACAAGGTTACGATAGTCTTTTCACTGTTGACCCGGTGCAAATGCGATTTTACCGTGAAGATGCTTCGCCCGTAAATCACGATCCGGACAATCTTCTCCAAACGCAGGATCTTGAGGCGTGGTATAGCGAAAATTCCAATCTTTATATTTTTTCTGCCGAAAGCTTCGCCAAAACCAATGCTCGTATTGGAAAAAACCCGATTATGCTACCAACACCAAAATACGAATCTGTTGATATTGATACGCAGGAAGACTGGTATTTTGCAGAAGCTCTGGCGCATACACATCAAAAAACAGAGGCTCCATAGTGCGCGTTCTGGTTACCTGCCCCCCGATGATTGGTGCTCAAGAACACTTCATGCCATTATTCGATGCGCGTGATTGGGAGGCGGTCATCCCCGAATTTACTCAGGTGATGAGCGAAGATGATTTGTGCAAAATTTTGCCGAGCTGCGATGGCTGGATTATCGGCGACGACCCGGCCAGCTTTCGTGTTTTTGAAAAGGGAAAATCGGGTAAATTACGCGCCGCCGTAAAATGGGGGGTTGGCGTCGATAATGTTGATTTCGCGGCTTGTGAGAAACTTGGTATCCCGATTTCCAACACGCCTAACATGTTTGGTGCCGAAGTCGCTGATGTTGCCGTCGGGTATGTTATCGGCTTGGCCAGACGGCTATTCGATATTGACCGCGAAGTTCGTAAAGGCAATTGGTTTAAGCCTCAGGGGCAATCACTGCGTGATAAAACGGTCGGTGTGGTTGGTTATGGCGATATTGGAAGAAATACATGCCAGCGCCTATCGGCATTCGGCATGGATATCATAATATGGGATCCCGGTGTTTCGGCCTCGGATGTCGAAGAGAGCATTGCTCACAAGGTTTGGCCGGACGGGCTTGGCGGGTGCGACTATCTGGTGTTGACTTGCGCACTAACCCCCTCAAGTCATCATATGTTGAATGCCGAAACACTGGAAAAGTGCAAGGCCGATATCAGCGTGATTAATGTGGCACGCGGCCCCCTCATTGAGGAGGCGGCCTTGATTTCTGCCCTCAAAAGGGGACACGTTGCCGCAGCTGCTTTGGATGTATTTGAGGTGGAACCGGTTGCTCTCAATAATCCATTGCTGGCACTGCCAAATGTGCTGGTCGGGTCGCATAATGGTTCAAATACGATTGATGGTGTCTTGCGCGCAACAAGTAAGGCGATAGATTTACTTGAAGGTTTTCTCAATGCTTAAGGAACGCACAGTTCTGGTGACCGGCAGTAGCGGCGGCATTGGTTCGGTTTTGTGCGAACACCTTATCGTCGGCGGATACCACGTTATTGGGCTGGATAGGGTCTCCAACTCGGATAGCCCGACGTCCAAATTCGACTTTATCAAATGCGACCTTGCAGATATTGGTAACACCGAAGCTGTCAGCACACTGCAATCCAAACTCGCGCAACTGGATGCTTTTCACGCCTTATCCGGTCTGGTTAATAATGCGGCCGTTCAGATTACCGGCCCGGTTTGTGATATGGCACTGGAAGATTTCAGGAAAACTCTGGATGTGAACGTCACGGCGGCATTTGAACTCTCGCGACTATGCTACGACAGGCTGGCCGCGAATAAGGGGTCGGTGGTCAATATTTCGTCGATACACGCGCGTCTTTCAAAAAAAAATTTCGTCGCCTATGCGACATCCAAGGCAGCTTTATCGGCTCTGACGCGATATTTGGCGGTTGAATGGGGGGGGATTATACGCGTCAATGCTATTGAACCGGCGGCGGTTGATACAAAAATGCTGACCCTCGGTTTTGAAGGTGATGCGAGCGAAATCGTGACGCAATTGGAATATTTTCACCCCAGCGGAACAATTGCTACGCCTGAAGAAATCAGCCACTCAGTCTTAGATTTGTTGGCTCATGAATCATTCTTTCTAACCGGTTGCATTATGGCCGTGACCGGCGGTATAGATAGTTTGCTGCATGATATAGAGGTTTGAGCGGAATGTTTAATCCATTGGTAAGTGTTATTGTTCCGATTTTTCAAGCCGAAAATACCCTGGCCAATACGCTCGGTTCCATCCAAGATCAAACTTATGAAAATTTTGAGGTCATCTGCGTTAATGATGGTTCTACTGACCGTTCGCGTGAAATTTGTGAAACATTTCTTACCGATAAACGTTTTTCAATAATAGATCAGGAAAACATCGGCTCAGGACAGTCGCGCAATGCTGGTATAAAAAAAGCGCGCGGCGCGTATCTAACTTTTGTCGACGCCGATGACACGGTTACCGTTAACTTTCTGCAAGACTTCATCACCGCTACCGAAAATGGAAAAAATGATATTTGTATATGCAACTATTTGCTCGTTGATATAGATGGAGAAGTTAAGAACTGTGTTGATGATGTAAACCGTAGTGCAAAAAAACCATTAATGTTCAGAATTATCGCTGGCGACATGAATAATGGGCCGTGGGCAAAATTTTACCGTACATCCCTACTGACAAAGAACAATATATATTTTCCATCCAAACATATTCCTTTCGAGGATCTGGCCTTTACCCCGATTGCCTTCCATTTCGCAACTGAGATTGGTTTTGTCACGGGATATAATTATTTGTGGTTGGAGAATCCAGGAAGTTCGTCACGAGGTTTGGACTTTAAGCATTGGGAAGCTTACAAATTTTTAATTGATGACGCATGCGATGGTAATATGGCTACTTACCTAACCTCAGATGAACAAATGATGCGGAAATTTTACTATCTTAGGCATTTAATTTGGAAAAGTTCGCTTTATCCTGTGAACGTTGAATTATGCAATCAAATTAAACGCGATATCCTTGCGACACGTAACCTACAGATTAGCATAACCGAAATCGTAATGCTGGATAATGGGGGCTACACCCTGTGGAAACGTCTTATCGCTCAAAGGGCGGGTCGAGAGTTTTATGAGATTAAAAGCCTTTTGCTACCACCCCAGTTTACCTTTGCCCATATGGGACAACTCACATTTACTGCTTTGTTTGTAAGAATTTTAAATTTGACGATGTTAAGGCGTCGGCAGGTGTACTTGCCTCCAACCGTTACCTTCGCCTTTTTAATATTCCTGATACTCAAAAAAATTAAATCTATTTTCACGAAGGATAGAGATGAAATACCCTGATGCCACATTCAATGTTCATGGCGAATTCTTAAGGGAGGCTACCGGATGTTTCGTAAATTAGTACACAATGGCAGGATGAAAAAGCAAAAAGGTCGCCTTTGGGTGCAGACAAGCACCTACGAAAAAGACACCCTTGATCAGTTACCACGTATAGCGTGGTATTACACTTCGATTGCCGATAATATTTCGGAAATTATTGTCCGGTCAAAATTTCCACACCCCATGGATTTACCGATAACAGAAAAATTCGATTCCAGTGTGCGTCATCTCTTTAAGGATTTGGTCAAAAAAATACGTTTTGTGACTCCCGAGAAATGGAACAAGATTCTACAAGACGAGTTTGACTGGAAGATTGACTCATTGGTTAACTTTAATAAATCCGAACCAATCAGTAATAACGCCGAGTCAATCGGTGTTTTTAGGCGAGTACAAAAACGATTGCAGACAAAACATAAAACATATCAGTTCATTACAACCGATACGCAAGTCAGCCAGAATGAAGGCTCCTTGATGCTTCGCCAAGGTGGTGAGATCGCCGGAAACCATCTTGTCGTTCCGCAGATGCAGGCACGCTTTCGAGCTTTAACTGCGTCGCTTAAGGGCGAAGCGACCTATATTTTTGGAACCGGGCCGACGCTTTCACCATTTATGGAAAATGAATCGTTTGCTCACGCGAATGTGATTTTTACAAATTCCATGGTGAAGGACCTGGATTTGGTTCAGCGCATAAACCCCGATATTATTGTTGCCGCCGATCCGATTTTCCATGCAGGCTGTTCAAAATATGCCGAGAGATTTAGGCAAAATTTGCAAGAGGCACTCAATCTGTGCAGTGCAAAATTTATTTTCCCTTTAAGGGACTTTCATATTTACAAGCACGCATTGCATCATTTCGAAGACCGGCTGATTGCTATTCCCTTTAACGAACGCAGGCAACAGGGCGAGCCGTTCAGTCGTGATTTTAGTTTCTTTCCGTTTTCTAATGTGCTGACACTGGCACTCATTCCACTGGCGGCTGAATTTAGTGACATTATTCGGATTGCTGGTTGCGACGGGCGTCCGCCGGAAAATTCGAGCTATTTTTGGACACACGATAGCAAGGTTCAGTTCAATGACGAAATGGACAATATTCAGCAAGTTCACCCTGCCTTTTTTGCTATTGATTACAATGACTATTATTTTCAGCATTGCAAAGGTTTGCTTAAATTGCTTCAAGCCTTCGAGAAAAAAGGTAAAACATTTGAAGTTATGACCCCCAGCCATATAAGCGCATTATCTGAAAGATATATGAATGACGTTCTTGTCAACTAAACTGGAAAGCTTTATGACTGCCGTACCATAGCATCCAAAATTTGATGTGATGGAGATGGTTTTTGAAGATGGAAAATGACCAATAAAGATAGAGAAATAGAAAGCCTAATTAGAAGAGTGCCTACCCGTGCGCCATTTTTTTTGCCGACTGACAAATTCCCTCAAAACAAAGTGAGTGAAGGCCTAAAGAATGTTAAGAAATGTTATGCTAACTATAAAGATTTTTATATTCCTAAGCTACGACGCTTAAAATACCTTTATTCAAATTCTGACCGTTGTTTCATAATCGGGAATGGGCCGAGTCTGGGTCAAACTGATTTATCACATTTAAAGAATGAGGTAACTTTTGCGGTCAATGGCTTTTTTTTAAAAATGCCGGAGATTGATTGGACCCCTGACTTTTACGTCGTTGAAGACCATCTGGTTGCCGAAGACCGGGCAACGCGTATCAACGCACTTGATGGTCCAATTAAATTATTTCCTGCCTATCTTCGATATTGCCTTGATGATAATGAACGAACAATTTTCTTCAGGCATTTGCCAAGGAAAAGCTATCCTCATGGATTTGACTTCAGCACTTATGCTGAATTTAACACCTTTATGGGAGGAACCGTTGTTTTTACATGCATGCAGTTGGCTTACTATCTAGGATTTAAAGAAATTTATTTAATTGGTGTGGATGCGCAATATTCAATTCCCGATGACGTACAAAAACAAACCTCCTATACCACTGATATCTTGGATATGGAATCCGACGATACCAATCACTTTCACCCTGACTATTTTGGCAAAGGTCAACGCTGGCACGACCCAAATGTTGCAAATATGCTTGCTGCTTACCAAGAAGCAAAGAAAGTCACTCGGGAAAACCGGGTTAAAATTTTTAATGCAACCCAAGGAGGCGCCTTAGAAGTTTTTGAGCGCGTTGAATTCGATGATTTATTCCACACGATAAATCATATACGAAAACCGCACAAAACCTTGAAAAAAGATACCATAAAGTCAATTGGAAACATGAAGATACTTATTCTTGATACTACCCCCATAGGACATCAATCTGCTACAGGGAAAATAAAGGAAACTTTTTTCAGCGAATTTTCAAGTGAAAGAATTTTGCAATTTGCACTCAAGATTGACGATATTTTTGATACTAAAAACCCTCATAAATTTTTATCAGTTTCGGAAGCGATAAAAAAAGCGTTAGATTTTAATGCAGATTTGATTCTCTTTCGACCAACTGGGGATAATTACCCATTTTTCTCATTTTGCCTGACTGTTATTCAGACGACCGGGTTACCGTTGATAACTTGGATTATGGATGATTGGTTAAAGCACATCAGCTTTAAGGGTGATTATTCCGCGTTACGATATGAAAAATTGATGGGCTGGGTATTTGAGCGTTCTGACTGTTGCCTAGCGATTTCGGATGCGATGGCGCAATCATATAAAAAACGTTACGGTAGAGAGTTCCTATATCTAGCCAATGCCATCGATTTTGAAAAATGGTCTCCTGTCGTAAAGGTTCAAGGGACAAAAAACAAACCTTTCATTATCAGGTATATTGGGGCAACTACTCAGAATATGAATTTTGACAGCATTCTTCGGTTTGCAGAAGCTGTTGATGGGCTTGATTGTAATTTGAATGTTAGATTTGAAATTTGGACACAAGCTTTTTGGGCCGACTCGCTTAAAACACCTTTGTCGCATTTCAGCAATGTAAAACTTAAGGTAGGCTTTGTAAGCAATGAAGCGTATCGGGAGGCACTGCAGACAGCCGACTGTCTTTTGCTGGCCTATAATTTTGATGACTTAAGTACCAGCTATATTGGCCTTTCTATGGCCAATAAGCTTCCAGAAATTCTGGCGAGCGAAATACCACTGCTGGTTCATGGTCCGAAGTCTGTCGCCACCGTCGCATATTGTGACACGTTAGACTGCACCACCATCGTGTCTGTTGCAGATGTTTCGCTAATCCAAGAAGCCATAATGGAGCATGCTAAGAATCAGAAATTTTATGCCCAACGAGCAACCAAAGGGCGGCAAATCGCTCTTGAAAAGCATAACTTAAAGGTGGAACGCAAAAAATTCTACAAATTATTGTTGGACACAGCGACAAGACCCAAAACTGCTCAATCTATCCCCCGTGAAACACAGGCATTCATTTCTGAAGGGGGCATTATTCGTAAACTCGCTGAACAGCGCGATTACCATAAAGTAATGATTGATGTTGGTGCCCACCATGGCAGTGAATGTGTTAATTTTGCGAATACAGACTGGCATGTATTCGCATTTGAACCGGAAAATGAAGCATTTAATTTTCTATCAAGAAAGTTTTCTTGTTACGAAAACGTTGTCCTGCATAATTTTGCCTGTGGTGATGAAATAGCCACTGATGTACCGTTTTTAGCAAGTCCTGAAAGCACTGGAACATCAGGTTTTCTGCCTTTTATGGATACGCACAAAGAACAGCAAAAAGTCAACATTAAGCCACTCAGTACTGTTCTGGAAGACGATGCGATATCCAATATTGGTTATCTAAAAATTGACACCGAAGGTTACGATTTCAAAGTTCTTAAAGGATTCCCATTTAATAAGTTCAAACCTCAAGCTATTCTAGTTGAATATGAAGATTCAAAATCTAAAATAATTGATGTAAGCTGGCGAAACATATGCGATTTCTTGGAGAAACACGGATACACCGTATATGTAAGCGAATGGCACCCCATTACGCGATATGGTGGTGGACATTCTTGGCTCGGTCTCAAAAAATACCCGTGTACTCTACAAAAAACGAATTCTTGGGGAAATTTATTGGCTTTTCTCGATGACCCAGGCGACGAGATTTTTAATCTGTTCAATAAGAGCATCAGATTCCCTTCCACGGAAAACTTGTCAGCTTTTCTAGATGAACCAGACGACAAGATTTTTAATCTGTTCACTAAGAGCGTCAGCTTCCTTTCCATAGAATATTCATTGTTCACTGCCGTCAGACGGTTTTACGTATGGCGTGCTATGCAACGCATAAATGACTTGCGCAGAGCAGTCAGGTTGATTTATCGGCGTTTTACAAGGTTTATAATGCGAATACTAATACGAATACCAATGCGAATACTAATAGTAATAATAATGCGAGTACTAGAGCCTTATCCTTCATTTTACAAAGTGGCCCAGCGTATCTATCGAATGACCCACTCACATGAGTAAGCGTAAAATTGGACATTTTCGACCGTATCAATTATACATCTGTGTTTTCTAAAAACGGAAAGTCAGAATAATGAAAATATTGGTCACGGGCGGTGCAGGTTATATTGGCAGCCATGCCGTGGCTGCCTTGGCTGCCGATGGACATGGCTTGGCGGTACTCGACAATTTTGTCGCGTCATCTGTGAATGTCGTGGATGTTCTTAAAGAAAACTTTGCTTCCGTCTTGTTACTATATGAAAGCGATATCACCGACGAAAAAGCCGTTACAAATGCATTGACGAGCTTCAGACCCGATGCCGTCATCCACTGCGCCGGGCTAAAGTCTGTTGGGGAAAGTTGGCAAATACCGCTTGAATATTACCGCGTGAATTTTGGCGGCACTTTAAGTTTGCTGACTGCAATGGATAAAGCTGAATGCAATCGGATAATTTTTTCATCAAGTGCTACCGTTTATGGAAAACCGGATTACCTGCCAATTGATGAGAAACATCCCTTAAAGCCTATCAATCCTTATGGTCGCTCCAAATTAATGGCCGAGCAGGCAATTGACGACTGGCAACAATTAAACGAAGCGCGCACCGGCGTTTCTCTACGGTACTATAATCCTGTGGGGGCGCATCCCAGCTTGCTGCTTGGGGAGAACCCACGCAATGCGCCGAATAATTTGTTCCCTATTATTTGCGAGGTTTTGCTGGAAAAACGCAAAGAATTGGAAATTTATGGCGATGATTTCGCCACCGCAGACGGCACCGGGGAACGCGATTACATTCATATTGTAGACCTCATTAATGCGCATGTGAAAGCACTTCAGGGGGAAGCGGCAACAATCGGCAAATTTCTGCCCCTCAATATCGGCACTGGAAAAGCAGCATCGGTTAAGGAAATTGCTGACCTTTTTGAAAGATTGTCCAATCAGAAACTGGTGAAGCGGGTTGTCGAACGCCGCCGGGGGGATCCGGCAAAAGTGCTGGCGGATAATTCTAAATCACTTGAGCTTTTGGGGAATTACATCGACAATGATTTGGAAAATGCGGTGCAATTGAGCTTAAAGTTTTCTTTTCTTAAGGCCAACCAAGAATGAGGTCATCAATCTGCTGACTAAATCTGAAAAAGAACGGCTGTATAGGCTGGCAACCCATAATAGGCTCGTTGAGCGCCACACGA
>CAYQFO010000004.1:0-21633 GCA_964416815.1 uncultured Rhodobiaceae bacterium
CCTTGCGTGGCGACATGCCGGAGATGGGGGCGTTCACCCCGTATCTGGATGGCTATCGCGGCTCGGTGGAATTGGTGGAAGCGTTGGCCAAACGCGGCGGCTTTGAGATTAGCGTCAGTGCCTATCCGGAAAAGCATCCAGAGTCGGTGAGCTTGCAGGACGATATTGATTTGTTGAAGGCAAAAATTGATGCCGGTGCCACGCGGGCGATTACGCAGTTTGTTTTCGATACTGATGTGCATTTGCGTTTTCGTGATGCGCTAGCGGATAATGGTGTTCGCATTCCGGTTGTGCCGGGCATTATGCCGACGACGAATTTTACTGGTGCGCAGCGCATGGCCAAAGCATGTGGCGCGCGTGTGCCGGATTGGTTGGCGGCCTATTATCGCGGGCTGGATGGTGATATTGAAACGCGCAAACGCATAGCAGCGTCGGTGGCGGTTGACCAATGCCGCAGATTGATTGACGAAGGTTTCGCGTATTTGCATTTTTACACGCTCAATCAGGCCGATTTGACTTTTGCTGTGTGTCGCATTCTGGGTTTAGGCAATCAGGAGAGTTGATGTGAATTGGACACGCAAAACGCGTATCGCTGAGCTTGAACGTCTAATGGGCGAACGTATCCTCGTGCTTGATGGCGCGATGGGTACAATGATACAGCAGCACAGACTGGACGAGGCGGCCTATCGTGGTGAGCGTTTTGCCAATACCCATACGGATGTGCAGGGCAATAATGATTTATTGTCGCTCACCCAGCCGCACATTATCCGCGATATTCATACGGCTTATTTGGAGGCCGGGAGTGATATTGTTGAGAGTAATAGTTTTTCCTCCACCGCCATTGCGCAGGCCGATTATGCGATGGCGGAGTTGGCCTATGAGTTGAATGTGGCGGGTGCAAAGCTGGCGCGCGAGGCTTGTGACCTTGCCGAGGCGGCCGACCCATCGCGCCCGCGTTTTGTGGCCGGTGCGCTGGGGCCGACCAATCGCACGGCTTCCATTTCGCCCGATGTTGATGACCCGGGGACGCGCAACGTTACTTATGATGCGCTTCATGCGGCCTACAAAGAAGCGACGTTGGGGCTGATTGAAGGTGGGGCAGATATTATTTTGCTGGAAACGATTTTTGATACGCTGAATGCCAAGGCTGGTGTGCATGGCGTACAAGATGCGTTTGAGGCAAGCGGTATCACCCTGCCGGTGATGATTTCCGGCACCATAACCGACCGTTCCGGCCGCACTTTATCGGGGCAGACGACCGAGGCGTTTTGGTATTCTTTGCGCCATGCCAAGCCGCTTGCCGTCGGGCTGAATTGTTCGTTGGGGGCGGACGAAATGCGTCCCTATGTGAGCGAAATTGCTCGCGTGGCCGATACGCATATTTGTATTTATCCAAATGCCGGTCTGCCCAATGAATTTGGCGAATACGACCAGTCGGCTGATGAGATGGCGGCGATTGTCGGCGAATTTGCTGGTGCAGGGCTGGTCAATATATTGGGCGGGTGTTGCGGCAGCACGCCGGAGCATATTGCCGCCATTGCTAAAGTGGCAAGCAAAAGCAACCCGCGTCCCCTGCCAAAGATTGAAACGCGTATGCACTTGTCGGGTCTGGAGCCGTTCACCCTGAGCGATGATACTCTTTTTGTTAATATCGGCGAGCGTACCAATGTGACCGGCTCGGCGCGGTTTCGTGCGCTGATTACCGAAGGTGATTTCGACACGGCACTGGATGTCGCACGCCAGCAAGTGGCAAACGGCGCACAGATTATTGATGTTAATATGGATGAAGGCATGCTCGACAGCGAAGCGGCGATGGTGCGGTTTTTGAATCTCATCGCCACCGAGCCGGATATTGCCCGTGTGCCGGTTATGATTGACAGTTCCAAATGGTCGGTGATTGAGGCCGGGCTGAAATGCGTGCAGGGCAAGCCGGTGGTCAATTCGATTTCTCTGAAAGAGGGCGAAACGCCTTTTCTGGAGCAAGCGCGTGCGTGTTTGCGCTATGGCGCGGCGGTGATTGTCATGGCCTTTGACGAGCAGGGGCAGGCCGATAGTGCGGTGCGCAAATTCGAGATTTGCCAACGTTCTTATCATTTGCTGATTGATGAAGTGGGCTTTCCGCCAGAGGATATTATTTTTGACCCGAATGTCTTTGCGGTCGCCACTGGTATTGAAGAGCATAATAATTATGCCGTGGATTATATTGAGGCGACGCGGCGTATTCGTGAGAATCTGCCACACGCGCATGTGTCGGGCGGGGTGTCAAATGTCTCCTTTTCTTTCCGTGGCAATGAGCCAGTGCGCGAGGCGATGCATTCGGTCTTTCTTTATCATGCCATTAAGGCGGGCATGGATATGGGCATTGTCAATGCCGGTCAGCTGACGATTTATGAGGATATTGAACCGACGTTGAAACAGGCGGCGGAGGGTGTGCTGCTCAACGCCAATGACAATGCCACCGATAATTTGCTGGATGTCGCTGCCAGTTATCACGGCCAAGCTGGGGCTGCCAAGCAGGCGGATGATTTAAGCTGGCGCGAGGGCGATGTCGCGGCGCGGCTCACCCATGCGCTGGTCAATGGTATTAGTGATTTTATTGTAGAGGATACAGAAGCAGCGCGCCAAACACTTGACCGCCCTCTGCATGTGATTGAAGGCCCGTTGATGGACGGTATGAATCGTGTCGGCGATTTATTTGGTGACGGTAAAATGTTCCTGCCGCAAGTGGTGAAATCGGCCCGCGTGATGAAACGCGCCGTGGCTTATTTGGAGCCGTTTATGGAACAAGAAAAGGCTGGCGCAAAGCCGACCCAGAGGAGCAGTAAGGGCAAGGTGCTGATGGCGACGGTGAAAGGCGATGTCCACGATATTGGTAAAAATATCGTCGGCGTGGTGTTGCAATGCAATAATTTCGAGGT
Organism: uncultured Rhodobiaceae bacterium; assembly: GCA_964416815.1. Lineage (GTDB taxonomy): Bacteria > Pseudomonadota > Alphaproteobacteria > RS24 > RS24 > JBPCVS01. The sequence continues at coordinate 2,919 of CAYQFO010000004.1, forward strand.
GATTGATTTGGGTGTGATGGTGCCGGTCAATGATATTCTCGACACGGCGGTTGGAGAGCAGGTGGATATTATCGGCCTGTCGGGGCTGATTACGCCAAGCCTTGATGAAATGTGCCATGTCGCCGCCGAGATGCAGCGTCGCGGGCTGGATGTGCCTTTGCTGATCGGCGGTGCGACGACGTCGAAAGTGCATACGGCGGTAAAAATCAATCCGAATTACAGTGCCGGTCAAACGGTTTATGTGACCGATGCCAGCCGTGCGGTGGGGGTGGCCGGTCAACTTTTATCGGCCGAAAATAGCGCCTCCTATAAGGCGGAAGTGTGTGCCGATTATCAGGCATTGGCCGAAGCGCATGCGCGTTCTCGTCATGAAGACAAGCGCACCCCGATTGGTGATGCGCGCGCCAATGCTTTTAGCGGTGGGGCGGTGACGCCGGTTAAGCCGCATTTTCTCGGCACAAAGGTTTTCGACAATTACGACCTTGCTGAATTGCGCGGCTATATTGACTGGACGCCTTTTTTTCAGAGTTGGGACTTGCATGGTCGCTATCCGGCTATTTTGACCGATAATGTGGTCGGTGAAGCGGCGACCAGTTTGTTCAATGACGCGCAGGCGATGCTGGATAAAATCATTGCCGAAAACCGGCTGACGGCTAAAGCCGTGATTGGCTTTTGGCCGGCGGCGCGTGATGGTGATGATATTATTGTCTATACCGATGAAAGTCGCACGCATGAGCGCACCCGTTTGCACAGTTTGCGCCAACAAATGCAGCGCAGCAATGGGCGTCCGAATTTTGCGCTGGCTGATTTTATTCAGCCAGTGGGTGGGGCGGCCGATTATATTGGCGGTTTTGCCGTTACGTCGGGGCATGGCGAGGACGCATATGCTAAACAGTTTGAAGCGGCGGGCGATGATTATAGCGCGATATTATCGAAGGCACTGGCGGACAGGTTGGCCGAGGCTTTTGCCGAGCGTCTGCATGAGCGTGTGCGCAAGGAATTTTGGGGCACTGCGCCGGATGAGAATCTTGACAATCGGGCGTTGATTGAGGAAGCCTATTGCGGCATTCGTCCGGCGCCCGGTTATCCGGCGCAGCCTGACCATACCGAAAAGGCGATATTGTTTGACTTGCTTGATGGGGAAGCGGCCGTTGGTATTTCGTTGACTGAAAGCTATGCTATGTGGCCGGGGGCGTCGGTGTCGGGTTTGTATTTCGGCCATCGTGAAAGTTCTTATTTTGGTGTCGGTAAAATTGACCGCGATCAGGTGGAAGACTATGCGTTGCGCAAGGGCATGAGCCTTGCCGAATGTGAAAAATGGCTGGCGCCCATTCTTGCCTATAAAGTCTGATTTGCGGCGCGGGTTCCGCTAATCTATTCAAAAGAGGTTTTGATGTCGGTTTGGGGAAAAATTGGCGGCGCGGTTGCCGGATACGCGCTTGGTGGTGTGCCGGGTGCGCTGGTTGGCGGCTTGGCCGGACATTTTGCTCTTGACCGAATGCAGGACAAGCAGGTTATTTTCACGATTGCGTTGATTTCATTGGCTGCCAAAATGACTCGCGCTGACGGGACTGTATCGCCGATTGAGGTGCAGGCCGTGCAGCAAGTCTTGCAAGTGCCGCCGCGTGAGCAAAAAAATATGGAGCGTGTATTTCGTTTGGCGCAGGAGGATGTGACTGGCTTTGACACTTATGCGCGGCAAGTGGCCGAGATTTATGCTAACAGTCCGCAAGTGTTGGAAGATGTGTTGGATGTGCTGTTTTTCATTGCTTATGCTGACGGGGTTTTGCATCCGGCTGAGGAGCAGTTTCTTGCAATCGTGGCTGATATTTTTTCGATGAGTCGCGCCGAGGTGGAACGCATAAGGGCGTATCATGACACGCATACGCATGACCCGTATCTTGTTTTGGGGATTGACCGGCACTGCGATGATGCTACGGCACGTGAGGCGTGGCTTGTTGCCGTGCGTGACAATCACCCCGACCGCTTACAGGCGCATGGCATGCCGGATGAAATGATGCATATTGCCACCGCGCGCATGGCGGCGATAAATCATGCATGGGAAGTGATAAGAGAGGAGCGCGGTCTATGAGCTTGGAGGGGATTGAAGGCATGAAGCGAGAAGCGGCTTTGCGTGCGCTGGAGGTGGTGCAAGATGGGATGAAGCTCGGTCTGGGAACCGGCTCTACAGCGCGTTATTTCATTGATGCGCTGGGGGACAAAGTAGCCGGAGGCTTGCGCGTGACATGTGTGCCGACCTCAGAAGCGACCCGCACACAGGCCGAGAGCCTGAATATCCCTCTGGCCGATTTGAATGCGCTGCAACGCCTTGATTTGACCGTGGATGGTGCCGATGAAATGGACGCCGATTTGCGGCTTATTAAGGGGGGTGGCGGGGCTTTGCTGCGCGAGAAAATTGTTGCTGCCGCCTCTGAGGCGATGATTGTCATTGCCGATGACAGCAAGCTGGTTGAGCGCTTGGGTGCGTTTGCCTTGCCGGTGGAGGTGAGTATATTCGCCCATGCGGTGACGGCGGCAGGCATTGAAACGGCGCTCACCGCGACCGGCCATGCCGGGGGGGTGAAGTTGCGCGGGGGTGAGGCTGCTTTTGTCACTGATGGCGGACATTATATTTACGATTGTGTGCTTGGGCAGATAAACGATGCCGAAGCCCTGAGCGCGGCACTGCACAATGTGCCGGGCGTGGTTGAACATGGTCTGTTTATCGGCTATGCCACGGGCGCGATTTTGGCGGGGTCGGACGGGTTGAAGGAAATCGGGCGTTTATGAAATATAACTACGATTTATTTGTGATTGGTGCTGGTAGCGGGGGCGTGCGCGCTGCTCGTATGAGCGCGGCCTATGGCGCAAAAACCGCGATTGCCGAAGAATATCGCGTCGGCGGCACTTGCGTTATTCGCGGCTGTGTGCCGAAGAAATTATTTGTTTATGCCAGCCATTTTGCCGAAGAATTTGAAGATGCTGCCGGTTTTGGCTGGGCGGTATCGGCGGCTGATTTTGATTGGGCGACATTGGTGGCCAATAAGGATAAGGAGATTAACCGGCTTACCCACGCTTATATTTCCAATCTGGAGGCCTCTGGGGTCGATATTCTGACTGGCCGTGCGACATTGGTTGATGCCCATAAGGTGCAGTTGGACAATCGGGAAATCACCGCGCGCCATATATTGGTGGCGGTCGGCGCTCAGCCTTTCAAGCCTGAGATTGATGGCATTGACCACGCCATTACGTCGAATGAGGCGTTTTATTTGGAAAGCCTGCCGCACGATATGATTATTGTTGGTGGCGGTTATATTGCGGTAGAGTTTGCTGGTATTTTTAACGGGTTGGGTGTTGATACGACGCTGGTTTATCGCGGCGAAGAGATATTGCGCGGTTTTGATAATGAAGTGCGCGCGCATGTGCATGCTGAAATGGAGAAAAAGGGTGTGAGCATTAAAACCGAATGTGATATCGCCGCCATCGCGCCGCATGGCGATGCTTATCAGGTGCGTTATCGTGATGCCACCACCCAAAAAACGGGGTTGGTCATGTATGCGACCGGACGTGTGCCGCATACGAAAAATTTGGGGCTGGAAAATGCTGGAGTCGTCTTGGGGGCGAAAGGCGAGGTCAAGGTGGATGCCTATTCCAAAACCAATGTGAACAATATCTATGCGGTTGGGGATGTGACAGAGCGGGCGCAATTAACACCGGTCGCTATTCGGGAAGGGGCGGCCTTTGCCGCCACTGTTTTTAATAATGAGCCGCAGGCGGTTGACCATTCGATTATTCCAACGGCGGTTTTTTCGCAACCACCGATTGGCACGGTCGGCATGAGCGAGGAAGCAGCACGCGAAAGCGGCGCAAAAATTGATGTCTATGCGGCCAAATTTCGGCCGATGAAAAACACGCTGTCAGGCCGCGATGAGCAAATGTTGATGAAATTGATTGTCAACCGCGATACGGACAAGGTGTTGGGCCTGCATATTGTCGGGCCCGATAGCGGCGAAATGATACAGGCTTTTGGCGTCGCAGTGACAATGGGGGCGACCAAGGCGCAGTTTGATGCCACCATCGCCGTGCATCCAACAATGGGCGAAGAAATGGTTACTTTCAAACAGCCAAGGGCGCAGAGCAGCTAGCCATGGCAAAAATTCGGCTGGAAAGAGAACGATTGGGGCAGCGGCATAATTATGCGGTCGATAGCTTGCCGCCTTATTTGCGGTTTCTGGCGTGGGGTGTGCGTGGGCTTATTCTTTTTATCGAGCGCACCACGCAGGTTCTGGTGGCCGGTGATGCTCCGTTCAACAAATTGCAAATCAACAAGCAGCCGGTGATTATTCTTATTTGGCATGGGCGCAATTTTCAGACCATACTGATGGCACGGTTCGTGTCACGACCGCTCTCGGTATTGACGTCACGCAGTCGTGATGGCGCCATGATTGCCTATATTGTTCGTCCGTTCGGATTTAAGCCGGTGCAGGGGTCGGGTACAGGTCGTGCGGCAGGTAAGACCACCAAGCCCAGCAAGCGCGGTATGCAGGCATTTCGCAATATGCTGCGCTTATTGCAGAAAAATGAGATGGTGCTGGCGACGGCCGATGTGCCGCCCGGTCCGGTGTTTGAAACCGGCCTTGGTATGGTTAAATTGGCGCAGCGTTCAGGTGCTGCAATTGTGTCCATGGGGGTCAGTTACAGTCCGCAATTGCGCATTGCCGGCACGTGGGATCACATGCATTTGCCTTTACCTTTCGGGCGGCGTTCCTTTGCGTTTGGCGAGCCAATCTATGTGCCGAAAGACGCCGATGCGGAGGCTCTGGCCGAAGCTCAAAAACAGGTGGATGCTGCGCTTAATGCGGCGCAACAATTGGCGCAAAATATGCTGGGGCAGAAATCAAATGACTAAGCGACTTTGGCGGCGCGTTCGCTGCCCAGACTTTCGGCAATCATAAAGGCCAGTTCCAGTGCTTGCGAGCCATTGAGGCGCGGGTCGCAATGGGTGTGATAGCGGTTCGACAAATCTTCTTCGGTGATTTCCTGCGCCCCGCCCAAACATTCGGTGACATTCTGGCCAGTCATTTCAAAATGGATACCGCCCGCATAAGAGCCTTCGGCCTGATGCACCGCCATGAAACGCTGCACTTCGGTTAGAATACGGTCAACCGGACGGGTTTTATAGCCGTTCGAGGCTTTGATGGTATTGCCGTGCATGGGGTCGCACGACCACACGACTTTGCGACCTTCTTCCTGCACTTTGCGGATAAGGCCGGGCAAATGATTTTCAACCTTGTCATGACCGAAACGGGTAATCAGCGTAATGCGCCCCGGCTCGTTTTCCGGATTGAGTTTGTCGAGCAAGCCCATAAGGTCGTCAGGCTCCAGCGATGGTCCGCATTTTAGACCAATCGGATTTTTGACACCGGACAGAAATACCACATGTGCGCCGTCCAACCGGCGGGTGCGGTCTCCTATCCACAGCATGTGCGCCGAGGTGTCGTAATAATCGCCACTGGTGCTGTCGAGGCGAGTCATGGCTTGTTCATAGCCCAGTAAGAGTGCTTCATGGCTGGTATAAAAGTCCACCATGCCGATTTGCGGTGCGGTCGCGCCAGTAATGCCGCAAGCGGCCATAAATTCCATGGCTTCGTCAATTTGACGCGCCATTTCCTCATAGCGCGCCCCTTGCGGGCTATCTGCTACAAAACCTTGGTTCCAGCGATGCACTTCGGTGAGGTCGGCATAGCCGCCCTTGGCGAAAGCGCGCAATAAGTTCAGCGTCGAGGCGGCCTGACGATAGGCCGCAATCTGGCGTTCGGGGTCAGGCACACGGGCGGCGGCATTAAATTCAATGCCGTTGATAATATCGCCGCGATAGCTCGGCAGTTCCCCCCCGTCAATGGTTTCGGTATCCGATGAACGCGGCTTGGCAAATTGACCAGCCATGCGTCCGACTTTGATAACCGGTAATTTGGCACCAAAAGTCAGCACCACTGCCATTTGCAGCAATACGCGAAATGTGTCGCGGATATTGTCGGCATGATGCTCGACAAAACTCTCGGCGCAATCGCCGCCTTGCAGTAAAAACGCCTTGCCGTCGCAAACATTGGCCAGATGCGCTTTCAGACTGCGCGATTCACCGGCAAACACAAGCGGTGGAAATCCGGACAAACGCTCTTCCACGTCGGCCAGCGCACCCGCGTCACTATAGGTCGGCACTTGCTTAATAGGAAAGCCGCGCCAGCTATCTGGAGACCATTTTGTCATTTTACATTCATTTCAAAAACACTTCTCAGCGTTTTTCATATAGAGCTTTTGCCGTAAAAATAAAAGTCTTTAGATAAGCTTAATCAGGCGGCGGCCATTATTTTTGCCGTCAAACAGACCCAAAAAGGCCTCCGGTGCGCCTTCAATGCCATCGCTCACGTCTTCTTGATAGGAAATTTTGCCGCTCCGAATAAGAGCGGCCAATTTCTGCTGTGCTTCAGGAAATTGCCGCGCATAGTCATAAACGACAAGTCCGGCCATGCTCAACCGCTGGGTGATGAACGGGGTGACGTAACGAATACCGCGTGGGGAGGTGGCATTATATTCGGCAATTTGGCCGGAGACGACAATGCGGCCATAAGGACGCATGGTTAAAATGGCGGCGTCCAGCATGGCACCGCCGACATTGTCGAAATAGATGTCGACGCCATCGGGGCAGGCTTTGGCGATGGCGGCGTGTAGGTCGGTTGCGGCTTTATAATCTATCACCGCATCAAATCCGAGTTCCTTCACATAGCTGCATTTTTGTGCGCCGCCGGCAATGCCGACGGTTTTCAAGCCCAAATGCTTGCCGAATTGTCCGGCGGTCGCCCCGACCGCGCCCGCCGCCGAGGAGACCAGCAGGGTTTGGCCTATTTCAGGACGTCCCAACTCGGTCAGGCCGAAATAAGCCGTCAGCCCCGGCACACCCAGCACGCCGATTGTGGCGGTGGGGCGCACCATATCGTCAAACAGACTCATATCTAGTTTCTGCAGGCCGCGTTCTTTATGCACCAGCCCGTCGGCCCAGCCGAGACCGCCCATCACCATATCGCCGACAGCGTAGCGTTCCGATTTGCTTTCGATAATCTCGCCAATACCGGCACTTTCAATTTTGTCGCCAAGGGGCAGGGCGGCGGCATAGCTGTCGCCGCTCAATCGACTGCGCATGCCGGGGTCAACCGAAAAATAATGCGTTTTGATACGCACTTCGCCATTCTTCAGGGCTTTTTGGCTTGGCAGGCTCACCAGCTCAAAACAATTCTTGTCTGGTAGCCCGTCAGGGCGTTTGGCCAATTGCCATTGGCGTGTATTCTCCATTTCATCACCTCACTTTCACGAGTTTAACAGCCGAGCCTATTGATGCAATGCTTGTTTAGGACGACACAGCACGCTACATAGCAGCTATGACACGAACACATAATACGCGCACGATTGCGCTGGCGCGGCTCAACCCGACGGTTGGGGCAGTGATGGCCAATGCTGATTTATTACGCACCACGCGCGCCGAGGCAATGGGTGTCGATATTCTTGTGGCCGGTGAATTGTTTTTGTCGGGTTATCCGCCGGAAGACCTTGTGCTGAAACGCGCTTTTTTAAGTCACATTGCCGATGCGGTTGAAACGCTGGTGGCTGAAACGGCGGATGGCGGTCCGGCATTGATTTTTGGTGCGCCAATGATGGAAAACGGGCAACTCTATAACAGCGTGGTTGTTGCTGATGGTGGGCAATACGTCGTGCGTCATAAAGTGCATTTGCCCAATTATGCCGTGTTTGATGAGAAGAGACTGTTTACCCCCGGGCCGCTACCGCAACCGGTTGAGGTGCGGGGACTCACTATCGGCCTACCGATATGCGAGGATATTTGGTTTGCCGATATTTGCGCGCATTTGCAGGGTAAGGGGGCAGCGTTGTTTATCGTGCCGAATGGCTCTCCGTTTGAACGCGGCAAGCATAAGCAGCGTCTGGGGCATGCCATGGCGCGGGTTAAAGAAACCGGCTTGCCATTGGCTTACGTCAACCAAACGGGCGGGCAGGACGAGCTTGTCTTTGATGGCGACAGTTTTGTGCTGGACGCCACTGGCGCAGTTGGTGTGCAAGCGCCGCTCTGGGAGGCGGGGGTCACGCTGACTGACTGGCAGGCGGTTGATGGCGCATGGCAGGTGGCCGAGCAGGCACTGCCTGATATAGCTGATGAAAACGAGCAGATTTATTTGGCGGCGATGACGGGGTTGCGTGATTATGTTGAAAAAAATCACTTTCCCGGTGTGTTGTTGGGATTATCGGGCGGCATTGACAGCGCCTTGTGTGCGGCCATGGCCACCGATGCGCTGGGTGCGGCGCGTGTGCAGGCGATTATGCTACCCTCGCGCTATACGAGCCAAGCGAGCCTTGATGATGCGGGGCTTTGCGCCAAAGCATTGGGCATCCGTTTGGACGATGTATCAATTACCGAACCGGTTGCCGCCACTGAAACTGCGCTGAGTGCTTTGTTCACCAACAAGCAGGCGGATGTTACCGAAGAAAACATTCAGTCGCGCCTGCGCGGCACATTGCTGATGGCGGTGTCGAATAAATTTGGCAATATGGTGGTGACGACCGGCAATAAATCGGAAGTCTCGGTCGGCTATGCCACGCTCTATGGCGATATGAATGGCGGCTATAATCCGATTAAAGATATTTACAAAACCGAAGTGTTTCGCTTGGCGGCGTGGCGCAATCAAAATTTGCCGAAGCAGGCGTTGGGGCCGGGTGGTGAGGTTATTCCGCAGACGATACTCGACAAACCGCCAAGTGCCGAATTGCGTCCCAATCAGAAAGACGAAGACACTCTGCCAGCCTATGACGCGCTGGACGCGATTTTGTTTGCGCTGGTTGAGGAAGAATGTAACGTGGAGGAGATTATCGCTCGTGGCCATGCGCCGGAGACGGTAAAACGGATTGAACATTTACTGTATATTTCCGAATATAAACGCCGTCAGGCCGCGCCGGGGACAAAAATCGGTAACCGAAATTTCGGCCGCGACCGGCGCTATCCGATAGTCAATGGTTTTCGTGACGCGCGGCTTTAGCCACCTTGCAGCGGAAGAGAAAAATGATTGTTAAAACGCGCTTTGCTCCTAGCCCGACAGGTCTGCTACATGTCGGTAATGCGCGCGCCGCCTTGTTTTGTTATTTGTTCGCCAAAGCGTCGGGCGGCCTGTTTTTGTTGCGCTATGACGATACCGATGCAGCACGTTCGAGCGATGATTACGCCAAGGCGATTGGCGACGATTTGCACTGGCTGGGACTGGTGCCGGATGAGACGGCGCGTCAATCTGACCGCTTTGACCGCTACGAAGAGATATTTTCCGATTTGGTGGCGCGCGGGTTGATTTATGCCTGTTATGAAACGCACGAAGAATTGGAGAAAAAGCGCAAGCGGCAATTATCGCGTGGCCGCCCCCCTGTCTATGACCGCGCCGCGCTGGATTTGACCGAAAAGGATAAGGCCGCGTTGGAAGCCGAAGGGGATCGTCCGCATTGGCGGTTCAAATTATCGGGTAAACAGGTGGCGTGGGGCGACCTTATTCGGGGCGCACAAAAAATTAACACCGGCAGCATATCCGACCCGGTTATTCGCCGCGCCGACGGCACTTGGCTCTATATGTTGCCCAGCGTGGTTGATGATATTGATTTGGCTGTGAGCCATATTATTCGTGGTGAAGACCATGTTACCAATACCGCGGCGCAGGTGGAATTGATTGAAGCGATTGGTGCCGATATACCGATTTTCGCGCATTTTTCACTCATGCTGGCCGACGATGGCAAGGCTTTGTCGAAACGTGATGGGGCACTTTCCCTGCAAGATTTGCGCGATGCCGGTTACGAGCCGATGGCTTTGAACAGCCTGATTGCGCGGCTTGGCACCTCTGCGCCGGTTGAACCGATGCAGGATATGGCAAGCCTTATTGATGATTTTGATATATCGCGTTTGGGGCGCGCTCCGGCGCGGTTTGACCGGCAAGATGTGGCGCGTCTCAATGCACGTATTTTGCATGAAATGGATTTTAGCGTTGCGGCGTCGCATCTGGTTGAACTGGGTCTGCCGGAGGATGAAAGTTTTTGGTTGGCGGTGCGCGGCAATCTCAATCTGTTTGCCGATATTGCCGACATTAAGGCACTGATTGACGGGCCAGTGACGCCGGTGATTGCGTCTGACGACAAGGATTATGTCGTGGCGGCATTGGCGAGCTTACCGCAAGCACCCTTGAGCGAAAAAGCGTGGTCAATTTGGACCAGCGATTTGAAAGCAAAAACCGGGCGCAAAGGGCGTGATTTGTTCATGCCGTTGCGATTGGCGCTGACCGGTCAGGCGCATGGTCCGGAAATGCAACATTTATTGCCGCTTATCGGCTATGATAAGGCTTGCGCACGCCTGCGCGGCGAAACAAATTAGGAAGCGATGCAAGAACGGCTTTACATTTTCGATACGACTTTGCGCGACGGCCAGCAGGCGGCGGGCGTTGATTTTGCTGTGGCCGATAAAATTCGGCTGGCGCACGCACTCGATGCGCTGGGTGTTGATTATGTTGAGGGGGGGTATCCCGGTGCCAATCCGACCGATACGCAGTTTTTTGAAACCTTGCATGCCGAAGGCGGGCTGGCCTCGGCGCAGATGACATCTTTTGGTATGACCAAGCGCACTGGGCGCAGTGCCGATAATGACCCCGGCTTTATGGAAGTCTTGGCGGCACCGGCGCAGGCCGTTTGTTTGGTGGCCAAAAGCTGGGATTATCATGTTGATATTGCGTTGGGTATTTCCAATGCAGAAAATCTCGAAACGATTGGCGACAGCGTTGCCGCCATTCAAGCCCATGATCGGGAAGCAATGATTGATTGCGAGCATTTTTTTGACGGCTATAAGGCTAATCCGGATTATGCACTGGCCTGCGCCGAGGCTGCCTTTGAAGCAGGCGCACGCTGGGTGGTGTTGTGCGACACCAATGGCGGCACCCTGCCCGATGAAGTGTTTGAGATTGTGTCAAAAGTGGCGGCTGCTTTGCCGGGCGAAAGGCTTGGCATTCACGCCCATAATGATACGGACAATGCGGTGGCCAATACGCTGGCCGCCATTCAAGCCGGTGTGCGGCAAGTGCAGGGTACAATTAATGGGTTGGGCGAACGTTGCGGCAACGCCAATCTGGTATCGCTGATACCTACTTTATTGTTGAAGGCGCATTATGCCGACCGTTTTGAGACCAGTATTGAGCTTGACAAGTTGGCGCAATTGCGCGGCCTGTCGTTTTTGCTGGATGATATTCTAAATCGCACACCGAACCGCCATGCGCCTTATGTGGGCGCGTCGGCTTTTGCCCATAAGGGCGGTATTCATGTTTCGGCGGTGATGAAAAATCCGAACACTTATGAGCATGTGCGGCCTGAAGCGATTGGCAATCAGCGCAGTATTTTGGTGTCTGACCAAGCCGGTCGCAGCAATGTGATTGACCGATTGATTGGTGCCGATATTGAGTGTAGTCCGAAACATCCGGCCATTGACGGCATTTTGCGTGAGGTCAAAGACAAGGAACTGGACGGCTATAGCTATGACGGGGTGGGTGCCAGTTTTGAATTGTTGGCCTTGCGCCAGCTTGGCCGCCTGCCGGATTATTTCGAGGTTAAGGAATATGATGTGCGGGTGCGCCATAGTGATAAAAAGTCAAACACCGAGGCCAGTATGACATTGGTGATTGACGGTGAAACTGTAAAGAATAAAGGCGCGGGCAATGGCCCCATCAATGCGTTGGATATGGCATTGCGTGGTGATTTGAAACGCTATGCGAGGCATATTGAAGACATGCGGCTGATTGATTTTAAGGTGCGCATTCTCAATACCGGCACCGAAGCCGTTACGCGCGTAACGATTGAAAGTTGCGATAAATCTGGCCATAGCTGGCGCACAATCGGGGTCAATGCCAATATCGTTGACGCTTCTTTTGAAGCCTTGCGCGATGCTGTGATATATAAGCTTTATCGTGATGGCGCGGCGGCCAGCCCCGTATGATGAAGGGAAAGGAGGCATCATGAAAGCGTTACAGTCGGTTCTGTTTCCGGTGCATTCGGAAGGCTATAAATTCGGGGTTATTTTTGCCCTTGGCACGTTTATTCTGTTTTTATTCAGCAATTTTTTGGGCTGGCTTGGTGTTATTGCGACATTGTGGTGCCTTTGGTTTTTCCGTGATCCGGCGCGGGTGACGCCGCAACGCGAAGGGTTGGTTATCAGCCCGGCCGATGGCGTGGTCAATATGATTGCCGAGGCTGTCCCGCCGCCGGAATTGGGATTGGGCATTAAGCCTTTGGTGCGCGTCTCAATTTTTATGAATATTTTTAATTGCCATATCAATCGTATGCCTGTCAGTGGCACGGTGCGTCAGTCTTTATACCGCACCGGCCTGTTTTTCAATGCCGACCTTGACAAGGCGAGCGAGGCCAATGAACGCCAAACATTGCTGCTCGAGACCGAAAGCGGCGAACAGATTATTGTTGTGCAAATTGCCGGTTTGATTGCCCGCCGCATTGTTTGCTGGGCGCAAGAAGACCAAGAGGTCGTTGCTGGCGAGCGTTTTGGTCTTATCCGCTTTGGTAGTCGGTGTGATGTTTATCTGGCAAGGGGGTGTGTGCCCTTGGTGGCTGTGGGGCAATCGGCGATTGGCGGGGAAACCATATTGAGCGATTTGCAATCAAAGGAGACGTTGCGTCCCACCATGACCGACTGATGTAAATGACAAAAATGCGCGACAAAATATATCCACTCGCTGCGCGTCATCGCGCCAAGCGATTGCCGCTGGCCCGTATGATGCCGAATATGGTTACGCTTGCCGCCCTTTGTCTTGGGCTGACGGCTTTGCGTTTGGGGCTGGAGGAACGGTTTGAATTGGCGATGATTTGCATTGCGGCGGCGAGTGTTTTGGATACGCTTGACGGGCGTTTGGCGCGATTGTTGAAGGCGGAAAGTCCTATCGGGGCGCAACTTGACAGCCTTGGTGATTTTGTGAATTTCGGTGTTGTGCCGCCGATGCTGGTTTATCTCTGGGCTTTGCAGGAGACCGGACGTTTGGGCTGGGCAGTGGTTTTGTTGTTTGCCGTGTGTGGTGCCTTGCGTCTTGCGCGTTTCAATGTCGGTATGGATGAGGCTGATCGACCGGCTTGGCAATCGAAGTTTTTTACCGGTGTGCCGGCACCTGCCGCCGGTATATTGGTCATGCTGCCGTTATATTTATACGCTGGCGGTTTGATTGATATGCGCGTTTGGCCGGGATTTATTTTGCTTTATATGGTGCCGATTGGCTTATTGATGGTCAGCGCGTTGCCGACTTTCTCCGGCAAAAGGCTGCAATGGCGGGTTCGGCGCGATAAGATATTGCCGATTATGCTGGCAATCGGGTGTCTGGTAGCCCTGTTACTAACTTTCCCGTGGTTGACCCTCAGCCTTTTCAGTCTGGTTTATATGGCGACACTGCCGTTGAGCTATCGCGCCTTTCGGCGAATGAAATCGGTGCGCGGTTAGCGCATTGCCAGTCGGTTGCGCAGTTTTTGAGCGGCGATGGCCGGGCGTTTGCGCCGCAGGCGTGCCGGAAATGCCAACATCACCGGAATCAATATCAATGTCAGTAGGGTTGAAAATCCCAACCCAAAAATAATCGCTGTAGAAAGCGGCACCCACCAACCGCCAATCGGTGCGCCGATTTCGATTGTGCGATGCACGATGTCAACCGATGTTTGCAAGGCCATCGGCAATAAGCCAACCATGGTGGTTATGGTGGTCAGCAAAATCGGTCGCAAGCGTTGACCGGCGGTTTTTAGCACGGCGTTAATGGTTTCCACACCCGTTTCGCGCAGGCGTTGGAACGTATCAATCAGCACAATCGAATTATTGACCACGATACCAGCCAATGCGACCACGCCTGTTCCGGTCATAATCACGCTGAATATCTGGCCGGTTATGGCCATGCCCAGTAACACACCGATAGTTGACAAAACAACGGTCGAAAGTGTCAGCAATGCACAATAGGCACTGTTGAATTGCAGCAGTAAAATAATAAACATGAGGAGCAAGGAGGCCAGCATGGCGCGTGCCAGAAATTGCGATGCAGCTTCGGCTTCTTCATTGGCGCCGCGAAGACGCACTTTGATGCCAGTGGGCAGTTTTTCGTCTGACAGCCATTTCAAAAAATCGTTTTCGGCAACGCTGGCCAGAATTTTGTCACCTGTGGCCGGGTCAATCACGGTACCGGCTTTGACGGTAATAACGCGCTTGCCATCAACGCGTTGGATGGTGTTCACCAGTTTGACTGGTTCGCGTTTGACAAAATTTGAAATCGGCACATTACCGTTGCGCGTGGCAATCCGAAGTTGGTCAAGTTGGTTGAAAGAGCGCGCATATTCAGGATAGCGGGTGCGGATTTCAAGTTCGTTTTCGCTGTCATCGGGGCGGTAATGCCCCAGCAAAATGCCATTGGTGACCAATTGCACGACATTACCGATGGAAGAAATATCGGCATCGAAGCGTCCGGCGGCTTCGCGGTCAACGACGAGATTCCATTCAATACCGGGTAAGGCGCGGGTGTCTTGAATTTCAGTATAGAGATTGGTTTGACTGCGCAGATAGGTCGTTATGCGTTGTGTGACCGCATTTAGATTTTCAAAGTTCTGACCGCTAATTTCAATTTTAATGCCGTCACCCGATGGCGGCCCTTGTTCTTGTTCGACGACTTCCACTTTGATGCCGGGCAACGCATTGGCGCGTTGTTCAATGTCGCGCATAATCAGGGTTGCGCGTGGGCGCGTAGAGAAATGGGTAAACTCGATGATGATTTGACCAACCAAATCAAGCGGAATGGCATTGCCACGAAAACCGCCACCGCCTTGACCGCTAAGTGATGGACCGGCCTGTGTCAACGCATGCTCAACGCCCGGCGTTGAGAGGACGATATTTTCAACCTGACGGGTCACAAAATCGGCTTCCTCAACCGACAAATTGCCACGCGCTTTGACAAAGACAGTGGCTTGGTGAGGTTCAATATCAACCGAAAATGCGACGCCGCTACTATTGCGGCTATAGAACATAACGACACTGACCAATATCGATATGGTCACAATGAGGGTGATTATCGGATGGAGGATGCAGCGTTCCAAAAAACGCAAATAAACGCCGGTCAAGCCGACAGTATTGGAAATGTTGAGATTGCTCTCGGCCGATAGACCACTCAAGGTTGGATCTCCGGCTTGCTCAGACTTGCCAATCAGCCCACCTATCACCGGTAAAAACACCATCGCCGTCAACAGCGAGGCACTCAGCACAAAAATCACCGTAATCGGCAAATAGGACATAAACTTTCCCGAAACGCCGGGCCAGAACAGCATCGGCGCAAAGGCGGCCAAAGTGGTGGCGGTGGACGATACGATCGGCCAAAACATGCGTGATGCGGCCATGGCATAGGCCTCTTGGCGCGGTAGACCTTCGGCCATTTTGCGGTCGGCATATTCCACAACCACAATGGCACCATCCACCAAAATGCCCACAGACAACACCATGCCGAACATAATCATCATGTTCAGCGTGAAGCCCATCGTGTCAATCAGTAGAAAGCCGATAAGAAATGAGGTCGGAATGGACAGGCCAACCAGCAAAGATGAGCGCATGCCAAGTGCCGCAATCACCAATATCATGACCAGCAAAATAGCATTGGTAATGGAAATTTCCAGCGAGCCAATCATATCGAAAATGAAGCTAGAAATATCGGAAGAAAAATTGACCTGAATGGATTGCGGCCAATCGGCGACAAAATCATTGGTAATAGTGCGCACATCGCGGGTTGTCTTGATAACATTGGCACCAAGCCTTTTGACAATTTGGATGGAGATTGAAGGTGTGCCGTTATAGCGGGCAAAAATTTGTATATCTTTGAAGCCGCGTCTGATGGTTGCAATGTCGGACAGACGAACAACGGCATCGCCGGATTTTTTTATCGGCAGGCTATAAATATCTTCCGGCGATTCAATCAGCCCCGGCACGGAAATTGAAAACCGCCCGGCACCGCCATCAAGACTGCCGGCAGGCACAAGTTGATTGTTCCGGTTCAATACGGCATACAAATCATTGGCGATGATGTTGTAATTTTCCATGGCCCGTGGATCAATGATAATCTCCAGCACTTCTTCACGGTGCCCGATGAGATTGGCCTCCAACACCGAGGGCATTGACGACAATTCATCCTTGAGCTTGCGGGCATAAGCATAGAGTTCGCGTTCGGCACCTTCGCTGGTTAGATTGACCATAATGACCGGAAACAAACCGGCATTGAATTCGCGAATATCGGGTTCGTCGGCGTCTTCGGGAAACGCACTGCGTATTCTGTCCATTTTCTCGCGGACATCGGTCAGTGCTTGGTTCTTGTCGAAGCTGACATCGAATTCCAAAATGACGGCGCCGTAATTTTGTGCCGCAGTACTCTGAATTTCTTTTAACCCAGTGAGTTGGCGCAGTTCGACTTCCATGGGTTTGACCAGCAGACGTTCGGCATCAACGGGCGAAATCCCCGGCAAGACAACGCCGACAAAGATGATGGGGATAGGAATGTCAGGGTCGGCCTCGCGTGGTAGGCCGGTATAAGAAGTCAATCCACCCAGCACCAAGCCGACCAGCACGACAAGAACGGCGCGGTTTCGATTGATGGCACTGAGGATGAAATTATACATCTATCGGCTCTTACGCTTCGGCTTTGCTTCGGCTTTGGGGGCGATGGCGTTCTTGGCTTTTGTGTCCTTTCTGCCTGTTCGCCTTGACGGTGTTTTGGCACTGGCCGTGGCTTCATCCACGGCACTCACGTTTTGGCCGTCGCGGGTGAAGCTGGCACCTCTGATGATAAGGCGTTCTTTTTGTTTCAGTCCGACAACATAAGCGGCATTGACGTCTTCAGAGACAATTTCGACCGGGCGGAAACGCACAATATTTCCGGTTTCCACCACGCGTACGCCTAATGCGCCGTCATCATTCAGCACCAATGCGCTTTGAGGAATGCGGGTGCCGCGCACGTCACCGGCTTGGAGATAGATTTTTGCCGTTATGCCATCGCGTAATTGCAAATCCTTGTTCGGCACTTCCAGCTCGATACGAAAAGTGCGGGTGGTCGGGTCTGGGCTTTCGGCAATATAGCGCAGCTTGCCTTTGACGGTTTCGCCGGTTGCCAGCGTGGCGCGTCCGGGGGTGCTGACGGCGAGTGCGTTAATTTTGTTTTCAGCAATATAGGCGACGACCAAGAGTGGGTCTTTGTCGATGATTGTGCCGCAGGGATGCCCAACGGAAATGAAATCACCTATTTTCACTGGTTGCTTGTCAAGTACGCCGTCAAAGGGCGCCCGAATTTTGGTGTTTTGCAATTCTATCGCGCGCATTTTAACGGCGGCGATGGCACCATCATAAGCGGCGCGAGAAGCTGCCAGTTGGCTTTTTGATACATGCCCCCTCTTAATCAAATTGCGAGCAGCATTATATTCAATTTTACGCACATCGCGCAAAGCGCGTGCTTCTTCCAAATGCGCTTGGCGCGCACCGGTTTTGATTTTGCAGATAACTTGACCTTTTTGGACAATGGCGCCTTTTTGGGTCGGTAATTGGGCGATTGTGCCATTGGTTTCGGCGGCCAGTGTGACCAGCTTGTCGGCTTCGGTTCGACCTTGTAAAAATATCTCACGGGTAATGTTCTGGGCGGTGACGACACGCGTGGTAACGCCAAAAGGCGTTTGCGTCCGTTTGATTTCGTTGATGGGCAGGGCTTTTTTCACTGTGTCGGTGTCATTGGCCACAAATCCTGATGCAACCCAGACACCAATCCCGATGCTGACAAGCACGGCGACAAAAATTGACCGCGCCGATGTCGACCGCCGAACCCGTGCAGGCTTGGAACGCCGTGAGCGCGGGTTTTCTATAATATCCTGAATATCGTGGTCATCAGGAAAGAAATTTTTGAGCTTTTTAGCCATTCGCAATATCCCTACCGCTTATGAAACGCAAATTGTATCAATTTTCCGCTAAACGCAATGTTACCGGTCGGGCGTGGCGACAGCGACCCACCGACAAATCCAGAAGCTGTTGCTCCAGCATCAGGCGGTTTTCGGTTTTGTTCCCTATCAGGTTTTGATTTAGCTTGAAATAAAGTAAAAAACAAGCAAGCCTTACACAATCTTGATTGTGGGGAGATGCTTGATGAAAGTCGAAAATGCCGTCGTGCCTACCGACAGTCAACTAAGTGGGTTCACGGAAAATGACCATGGTAAGCCGATTTACATGGTAAATTTGCTCAAGTTCAAACAAAAAGCCGACTATTCAGATGGGCGTAAAAGCGATTTAAGCGGTGCCGAAGCCTATGCCATATATGGCGCGGTGGTCAGCAAAATTGTCGAAAACTTGGGTGGTGAGATTGTCTTTGGCGGCAATGTTGAGCGTCTCATGCTGGGGCAGGTCGAAGAATTGTGGGACCAAGTGGCGATTGCCAAATACCCCAATCGGCAAGCCATGTTGGATATGGTTGTCTCGCCCGAATATGGTGAAATCGCCGTCCATCGTGAGGCCGGACTGGCTGGTCAGTTGAATATCGAAACCACGATGGAGGCGGGTGGAAGTTAAATCGCTGCCGCCAAAGTGCTGGCC
>CAYQFO010000004.1:21643-25167 GCA_964416815.1 uncultured Rhodobiaceae bacterium
TCGGCTGCCTCATAAGCCCCCCCAACCAGTTCTGTTGATTGTCGTGTGCTTTTCAGCGCGTCATAGAGCGTGCGCAGAGATTTCTGACCGGCGCAGACAATAATTGTATCAACTTCCAGTAAATCCGGTTTGCCGTCGCGCAGAATATGTAAGCCCGCATCGTCAATTTTGAGATATTCAATGGCGTTGAGCATTTTCACACCGCGACGCGTTAATGTCAGGCGATGCGTCCAGCCGGTTGTTTTGCCCAGCCCCTTGCCGACGGTCGTTTGTTTGCGCTGCATCAGAAAAACCTCGCGGTCGGCGGCGGCGACTTGTGGTTCAATACCAGTCACACCGCCGCGCGGATGATTTTTGAAATCCACGCCCCATTCGCGGGCAAAAACATCAATATCGAGGGCGCCCGACGGGCCGTCATGGGAAACAAAATCGGCAACATCAAAGCCAATGCCACCGGCGCCGATAATAGCCACTTTCTTGCCGACAGATTTCGCGCCTTTCAGCGCATCAATATAGCCAATTACTTTTTCGTGGCCGATGCCCTCAATTTGCGGCACGCGTGGCGCAATGCCAGTGGCCACCACCACATGGTCGAATTTTCCGGCTAAATCCTCAGCTTCGACACGCGTGTTGAGTTTCAGTTCAATGTTCAAAACATCAATCATTTTGTTGTAATAACGCAGCGTCTCATAAAATTCTTCTTTGCCCGGCACCAGCTTAGCCAGATTAAATTGCCCGCCAATTTCCGACGCTGCATCAAATAATGTGACTTTATGGCCGCGTTCACCGGCCACTGTGGCATAGGCCAGACCGGCCGGTCCGGCACCGACAATGGCGATGGATTTAGGCGTTTTGGTTGGCTCATAGTTGAGTAATGTTTCATGGCAAGCGCGTGGGTTGACCAGACACGACGTCGTTTTGCCTGCAAAACTATGGTCAAGGCAGGCCTGATTGCAGGCAATGCAGGTGTTGATTTCATCTGCTTTGGCTTCGGCGGCCTTATTCATAAATTCACTGTCGGCCAGCATCGGGCGCGCCATAGAGACAAGGTCGCCATCGCCGCGTTCCAGAACCTCTTCGGCAACATGCGGCATATTGATGCGGTTCGAGGTAATCACCGGCACCGATACTTCTTGCCGCACGCGATGCGTAACCGAGGTAAAGGCCGCGCGTGGTACCATTGTGGCGATGGTCGGCACGGCACTTTCGTGCCAAGTGAAATGGGTGGAGATTATGCTGACACCAGCTTTTTCCAATTCCTTGGCCAGTGTCGCCACTTCTTCCCAACTCATGCCGCTTTGCAGCATATCCATACCAGCAATGCGAAATATGATGATGAAATCATCGCCCACGGCGGCGCGTGTGTGGCGCACAATTTCCAACGCAAAGCGCATCCGGTTCTCGTAAGAGCCGCCCCATTGGTCGGTGCGCAAATTGGTTTTTTCGACCAAAAAGGTCGAGACCAAATATCCGGCCGAGCCGATAATCTCCACCCCATCATAGCCTGCTTGTTTGGCCAGCTTGGCGCAATGGACGTGGTCGTCAATTTGTTTTTGGATACCGGCTTCGTCTAATTCGTGGGGCGTGAATTTGGAAATACGCGATTTTACCGCCGATGGTGCAACGCAGGTTTCGTTTGGCGCCAGTGGCCCCATGTGTAAAATCTGCATACAGATTTTGCAATCGGGCGCGGCCTGATGCACGGCCTTGGTAATTGTGCGATGGCCGTCGGCTTCGCGTTCGGTGCTGAGTTTGGCGGCGGAGACAATTTCCTTGCCATCTTGGTCTAAAAGCGACATGCCGGATTCTTCATTGGGGGCGATGCCGCCGGTGATAATCATACCGACGCCACCGGTGGCGCGCTCGGCAAAATAGGTGGCCATGCGCTCATAGCCGTCGGGCAGTTCTTCAAGGCCGGTGTGCATGGAGCCCATTATGGCGCGATTTTTGATTGTGGTATGGCCAAGCTCCAGCGGCGTGAACAGACGGCTGTAAAGCGCGTGGCCCGGCAGTTCGGTTAATTTGGTGGCAACACTCATTTTGCTTTCACTTTTTTTCAGCTTAGAAGAGGATTCTGTTTTAGCCTAAAAGGCGGGTGAATTATTGGCAAGATATATTGCGCCTTATCGGGGTTGCGATAGAATGGGCTATGTCTCTTGCTTCCACACGCTCGCCAGTTCTTGCTCTTTCGCTGATGGTGTTTTTGGTTTTCTTGGCACCGTTTGGGCATATACAGGCGGTGCATGTGCAGCATCATTGGTGGTTTGCGCCGAAGGGGGTTTATGGCGAAAACGCCATGGTGGTGAGCGCGCATTGGCTGGCCTCTGAGGTCGGGCGCGATGTGCTGCAAGGCGGTGGCAATGCGTTTGATGCGGCGGTGGCGGTAAATTTTGCGCTTGCTGTGGTTTATCAGCAGGCGGGCAATATCGGCGGTGGCGGTTTTATGGTCTACCGGCGGGCGGACGGGCAGGTCGGCACGCTTGATTTTCGTGAAAAAGCACCTTTGGCCGCCCACCGCGACATGTATCTGGATGCGCAAGGCAAAGTGATTAAAGGTTTAAGCCTGCGCGGTCATAAGGCGGTGGGTGTGCCGGGGGCGGTGGCCGGTATGGTGGCACTGCATGGTCGCTTTGGTCGTCAAGAGTGGGCGACATTGGTGCAGCCCTCGATTGACTTGGCGGCAAAAGGTTTTGTGCTGAGCGTGAAAGCGGCGCGGCAATTCAACCGCTATCAAAAAGATTTTCGGGAGGTTAATCGTTTTGCGCCAGTTGTGGTGCGCGACAAAGCATGGCGGGCCGGCGCGCATTTGGCCTTCCCCGATTTGGCCAAGACGTTAACGCGCATTCGTGACCATAAGAATGGCGGATTTTATAAGGGCAAGACGGCGCGGTTATTGCTTGAGGAAATGCGCGCCGGCGGCGGGCTGATACGCCAAGCCGATTTGGACGCCTATCGGGCTGTTTGGCGCGCGCCGATAGAATTTTCCTATCGGGGGCATCGGGTGATTTCCATGCCACCGCCGTCGAGTGGTGGGGTGGCGTTGGCGCAATTACTGCACGGGGCAGAGGCGTATGATATAGCGGCATTGGGGCATAATTCGGCGGCGCATATTCATCTGATGACCGAGTTGGAGCGGCGTGTCTATGCTGACCGCGCCACGCATTTGGGCGACACTGATTTTGTTCGTGTGGAGGTGGCGCGCCTGACTGCGCCAAGCTATATTGGGGCGCGTATGGCAGATATTGACCCGGCCGTTAAAACCGACAGCCGCACCATCAAGCCCGGCCGTGTGCGTGTGATTGAAAGCGTTGAAACCACGCATTTTTCGATTGTCGACAAAGCCGGTAATGCGGTCGCGGTCACGACCACGTTGAACGGCAATTATGGTTCAAAAGTGGTGGTCAAGGGGGCGGGTTTTTTCTTGAATAATGAGATGGATGATTTCGCCATCAAGCCCGGCCACGCCAATCAATTCGGACTGGTTGGGAGTGGCAAAAATGCCATTGCGCCGGGCAAGCGCATGT
>CAYQFO010000005.1:0-2621 GCA_964416815.1 uncultured Rhodobiaceae bacterium
GCCGTCGCCATGGGCAAACTTGGCTAATGCACACACGCAAAACGCTGGACGATTTGATTGCCGAACACAGCGCAGGCAGCATTATTTTGGTGCGCGCCGATTTGAATGTGCCGATAGATGCCAGCGGCCAAGTGCGCGATGCCACCCGCCTGACCCGCCTCTTGCCGACACTGAAAGAATTGACCGATGCCGGTATGAAAATCGGGGTGCTAGGGCATTTTGGTCGCCCGAACGGCAGACCCGTGCCGGAAATGAGCCTGAGCCCAGTCGCCACCGCACTTGGCGAAGTGCTGGGTCAAGCGGTCACTTTTGCTGAGGACTGCATTGGCGATAAAGTCGCAACAGCCCTAAAGGCTCTGCCCGATGGCAATATCTGCGTCTTGGAAAACACCCGCTATCACGCTGGTGAAGAGGCTAATGATGGTGTTTTTGCCGCTGTGTTGGCGGCGTCGGCGGGGGCTTATGTGAATGATGCGTTTTCGGCATCGCATCGGGCGCATGCCTCGATTGTCGCCATTACCGCGCATTTGCCGAGCTATTGCGGTCGCGCCATGCAGGCCGAATTGGCGGCATTGGAGGTGGTACTCGCCAACCCCGAACGCCCGCTTGTGGCGGTGATTGGTGGGGCAAAAATTTCCACCAAAATCGACCTCTTGGGCAATCTGAGCCGCAAGGTTGATGTGCTGGTGATTGGCGGCGGCATGGCCAATACGTTTTTAGCCGCCCTTGGTAAGTCGGTCGGCATATCTTTATGTGAGACCACCATGTTTGACACGGCGCGCGATATTCTGGGCCAAGCGAAAAAAAACAAATGCCGTATTTTATTGCCGAAAGATGTGCAGCTTGCGGCCAAATTCGCCGCCGGACAGAACCTGACAACGGCCTCAGTCGACGCCGTGCCGCAAGACCAAATGATATTGGATGTCGGGCCACAAAGCGTGGCCGAAATTTGCACCGCATTTGACAAAGCCGCCACACTGATTTGGAATGGGCCATTGGGCGCATTTGAGATTGAGCCGTTTGATGCCGCCACCAATCAAGCCGCCCGCCATGCCGCCGCGCTGACCCATGCGGGCAAGCTGGAATCGGTTGCCGGTGGGGGAGATACGCTGGCGGCTCTTAATCATGCTGGGGTGGCGGAAGGCTTCAGCTATGTGTCCACAGCCGGGGGCGCCTTTCTGGAATGGCTGGAAGGCAAAACCTTGCCCGGCGTAGAAGCACTGAATAAATGAAGAATAAATAGATAAAAAGGAAGAGAGATGAATAAGCAAGAATTGGAAAAAATTGCCCAAGCCATGGTCGCCGACGGCAAGGGCATTCTGGCGGCGGACGAAAGCACCGGCACGATTAAAAAGCGGTTTGCACTGATTGATGTTCGCTCGACTGAAGACACGCGCCGCGATTATCGCGAAATGCTGTTGCGCACAGACGATGCCATGCGCCACATTTCTGGTGTTATTTTGTTCGACGAAACCATTCGACAAAAAGCGGCAGACGGCACGCCCTTGACGCAATTGATTGGTGCGGCCGGTTCACTGCCCGGCATTAAGGTTGATATGGGTGCCAAAGATTTGGCCGGTCATGCGGGCGAAATGGTTACTGAGGGGCTGGACGGTTTGCGCGACCGCTTGGCTGAATATCACGGCCTTGGCGCAAAATTCGCCAAATGGCGCGCGGTGATTAACATTGCCGACACGCTGCCCAGCCAAGCCTGCTTGACCGCCAATATGCATGCGCTGGCGCGCTATGCCGCGCTGTGTCAGGAGGCTGAAATTGTGCCGATTGTTGAGCCCGAAGTGATCATGGACGGCGGCCATTCAATCGAGCGTTGCTATGAGGTCACCACCGCCACCTTGACCTTGCTTTATGCGCAACTGGCCGAGCAGAGTGTGCATCTGGAAGGGAGTATATTAAAACCGAATATGGTGGTTTCCGGCACCGAACATGGTGAACAAGCCGACATTCAGAAAGTCGCTGAAATGACTGTTGACTGCTTCAAAAAATGCGTGCCAGAGGCCGTGCCGGGGATTGTGTTTTTGTCCGGCGGCCAGTCAGATGAAGACGCCACCGCGCATCTTGACGCCATGAATAAAATCGGCAGTCTGCCGTGGAAATTAAGTTTTTCCTATGGCCGTGCTTTGCAGGCGGCGCCTTTGAAAGTATGGGGCGGCAAGGCAGAAAACATAGAAGCAGCGCAAGCCGCCTTTGCCCATCGCGCCAAAATGAACGCGCTGGCGACGCTGGGGCAATGGGATAAATCAATAGAAGATTGAGCTCATGAGCTCACGCCTTGTTCGGCTTTAGGTCGAATATCTTTACTGGTGCCGCATCAAGCAAGGCTTGGGCGGTCTCGACAATTTGCGTCGCATTGAGACCGGCGCGGTCATACATGGCCGCCGGACTGTCTTGCTCAAGAAAGGCATCCGGTAGGGTCATGGCGAGACTTTTCAGGCCGGTTTCCAGCAGACTTTGCCCCGCCAGAAAATCCATCACATGTGCGCCAAAACCGCCGAACGAACCTTCTTCCAGTGTCAGCATGATTTCATGCTCACGCGCCAGAGCGGTTATCATATCGCTATCAAGTGGTTTCATAAAGCGCGCATCCACCACACTCGTGCGAT
>CAYQFO010000005.1:2631-24897 GCA_964416815.1 uncultured Rhodobiaceae bacterium
CTGCCGACAGGGCTTCTTGCAAGCGCGCGCCATAATTCAACAAACATATACGCCCGCCTTCGCGCACAATACGCCCGCGCCCGATTTCCAGCACCTCACCACGCGACGGTAGCTCAAGCCCCACGCCCGCGCCACGCGGATAGCGTAACCCTATGGGGTGTTCATCATAAGCAACCTGCGTGGCCACCATGTGCATTAATTCGACCTCATCTGCCGCCGCCATCAGCACCATATTGGGCAAAGTGCCAAGATAGGCCAAATCAAAAGAACCGGCATGGGTCGGGCCGTCCGCGCCGACCAATCCAGCGCGGTCGATGGCAAAACGCACCGGCAAGTTTTGAATGGCGACATCATGCACCACTTGGTCATAGGCGCGTTGCAAAAAGGTTGAATAAATAGCAGCGAACGGCTTCATGCCCTCGCTGGCCAGACCGGCCGCGAAAGTCACGCCGTGCTGTTCGGCAATACCGACATCAAATGTGCGGTCAGGATAAGCCTCGCCAAATTTGTCCAATCCGGTGCCCGATGGCATCGCCGCCGTAATCGCAACAATTTTGTCATCACGCGAAGCTTCATCCATCAACGCCTTGGCAAAGACGGATGTATAACTCGGCGCACATGGGCTTGCCTTGGCCTGTTCGCCGGTGACCACATTAAATTTACTGACGCCATGATATTTGTCACTGGAAGCCTCGGCGGGCGCATAGCCATGCCCCTTTTCGGTGACAACATGCACCAGCACCGGTCGCCCCTCGCGCGCGCGGACATTTTCCAGCACTGGCAATAAATGGTCTAGATTATGGCCGTCAATCGGGCCGACATAATAAAAACCCATTTCCTCAAAAATCGTGCCGCCGGTGACAAGCCCGCGCGCATATTCTTCAATTTGGCGGGCTTTATCTTCCAGCCCTTCTGGCATGAGTTTCAAAATTTCTTTCACTATATTGCGCAAATTTGTATAGCTTTTGCCCGACAAAAGACGCGCCAGATACGCGCTCATCGCCCCAACCGGCGGCGCGATTGACATATCATTGTCATTTAGAATAACCACCATACGGCTTTTCAGCGCTCCGGCATTATTCATCGCCTCATAGGCCATACCGGCACTCATCGCCCCATCGCCAATCACCGCCACGACTTGATTGTCGCGGCCTTGAATATCGCGTGCCACGGCCATGCCCAAAGCGGCGGAAATCGACGTTGAGGCATGCGCGGTACCAAAGGGGTCAAATATACTCTCAGCGCGTTTGGTGAAGCCCGACAAGCCGCCCCCCTGCCGCAATGTGCGAATACGCGCGCGCCGACCAGTGATGATTTTATGCGGATAGGCCTGATGGCCGACATCCCAAACAAGCCTGTCATCGGGCGTGTTGAAAATATAATGCACGGCCACAGTCAGCTCCACCACGCCCAGTCCGGCCCCCAAATGGCCGCCGGTTTCCGACACGGCAGAAATGGTCTCGGCGCGCAGTTCATCGGCCAGCTGTCTGAGTTGACTTTTCTCTAAAGCCCGCACATCAGATGGTAGCGTAACCGTATCAAGCAATGGTGTTTGCGGCTTCATTCGTATTCCTTTCGGCGGGTTTTTATCAGCTATGACGCGCAATAGCAAACGCGGCAGCGTCGCGCAAACTGTCGGCCGGTGCGCCGAAAATATCCAAATGCTCGATCGCTTGCGTGACCAAAAGTTGGGCTTGTGCCTGTGCGCGTTCAACGCCAAGTAACGAGGCAAATGTGGTTTTTTTTTGTTCTGCATCCTTGCCCGGCGTTTTGCCGAGACTTGCCGCCCGGCCTTCAATATCCAACACATCGTCGGCGATTTGATAGGCCAAACCAACATCATGCGCATAAGCCGACAATGCCTGACGCTGCGCTTTATCTCCGTCACCCAAAAGCGCACCGGCATCAACCGAAAAATTGATAAGCGCACCGGTTTTCATTTTTTGCAGGCGCGTTAAACCACCGGCATCAAGCGACAAATCAAGCGACAGCACATCCATCATCTGCCCACCCACCATGCCGTGCATCCCCGCCGCTTGCGCCAAACCGATAATCAGTGCCAATCTTGTTTCGGCATTTTTATGCGTAACCTCATCGGCCAATATATCAAATCCCAAAGTCAATAACGCATCTCCGGCCAATATGGCCGTTGCCTCATCAAACGCCTTGTGCGCACTGGGCTTGCCACGACGCCTATCGTCATCATCCATGCTCGGCAAGTCATCATGCACCAGCGAATAACAATGCACACATTCAATCGCCGTCGCCGCACGCACACTTTGGGCTTCTTTGACATCAAACAAATTTGCTGTCGCCAAACATAAACCCGGTCGAAAGGCTTTGCCCTCGCCCAGCACACTATAGCGCATGGCCTCAAACAGACGGCTTTCCGGCCCATCGGGCGCAACCAAAATAATATCAAGTTCGTGGCGTACCAATTCACCGGCACGGGACAGAAAATCTTCAAATCCCGCCATGCTGCTTATCCTTGTCTACACATTGTCCGGCAAATCGGTGACGGTGCCGTCGCCGGTAATTTGCTCAATGCGCGCTTGCGCCGATTTCAGCTTGGTCTCGCAATGAGTACGCAATTTACTGCCGCGCCGATAAATCTCAATCGACTCTTCAAGTGCCACATCGCCCGTCTCCAGTCGGTCAACAATATGCTCCAACTCTGCCAAGGCTTGTTCAAAGCTCATCGCCTGAATATCGTCAGCACTTTCGCTCTCCGGTTCGCTCATCATCCTTCACATCCTGCTTTTGAATAATAGCATACGTCATTTTCATCCAATTGCATTGTCAAATCGCCGCGATGCACAAGGCACATCAGATGCGCCAGACTTTCGCCAGCCGCCATGAAATAAACATCACGCCCGACTTTACGCTTGAACAATGTCGAAAAAACTTGCTCATCGATTGCCTTGCGCGGCGTTTGGCAAACTGAAATGAGCCGCGACAATGATTGTTCATGCCCGTCAATTAAAGCCTGCAATCGCGCATGCAGACCATAAAACGGCTCATTATGCGCCGGTAGCACCAGAGCATTTTCGGGCAATGCTTGAATAAAGCGCGCACAGCTATCGAGCCAGTCTTGCAGTGGATTGGCGTGCGGCTCGGTCGGAAACAGGGAGACATTGGAAGAAATACGCGGGATAACTTGGTCGCCAGCAATCAACACATTGCGGTCTTCGCAATAAAGACACACATGCTCCGGCGCATGACCAGAGCCGACTTCCACCCGCCATCGCTGCCCGCCAATGGTCAATTCATGCCCCTGTTCTAAGCGTGTATAGGCTTGTGGTAGCGGATGGATATTTTCACCAAACCCGCCAAAGCGTTCGCCATAGCGTGTCAACCCGGCCTCGCTGAAACCGGCAGCGCGATAAAATCGGATGGCCTCTGGCGGCACCTCGCGACCGGTATCGGCGGCCATGGCGCGGCACATCAGATAATCGGTGCGCGACATCATAAATTGCGCATCAAACCGGTTGACCAGCCAACCGGCCAGCCCAACATGGTCGGGATGCATATGGGTGACAATCACCCGCTTGATGGGCTTGCCACCCATAAAGCCGTCAAACAATGCTTCCCAATCGCGCCGCGCCCCGGGCGTATCAACGCATGTGTCAACCAATGTCCAGCCATCCCCATCTTCCAGTAGCCACAGATTGATATGGTCAAGCATATAGGGCAATGCCATCCGCACCCAGTAAACACCATCAATCACTTTTATCGGCTCAGTTGCCTTGGGAATTTCGTCAAACGGGTAAACAAGGCCATGCGCTTGCGACCTTTTTGATTTGCTGTCATTCACGATAAATCCTGACCACGGTAAAAAACACCGCCAAACTAAAAACAATTTAGTATAGTCTATGGGCATTGCCCAGTGATTGCAATTCGTAGGAGATGGTATGAACAAATCCACCAATCAACGTCAGACCGCATTGATAACCGGCGCCTCGTCCGGCATTGGCCGCGATTATGCCCACTATTTGGCGGCGCATGATTTCGACTTGGTGATTACCGCACGGCGCACGGCGCGGCTTACAGAATTGGCGCGAGAGCTTAACAAAAGTTTTGGCACCAAAGTCAAGGTGATTGCCGCCGACCTCGCCAAACCCGAAACACCTGTTCGGCTGGCGGCAGAAATTGCCAAACAAAATATCCAGATTGACTATCTGGTCAATAATGCAGGCTATAGCGTGCCAAACACTTTTGACCGCGAAAAATGGAACAAACACCGCGATATGATACAAGTCATGGCGATGGCCGTAACCGAATTGTGCCATATTTTTGCGCCGCTTATGGCCGCACGCGGGACTGGTTATATTGTGAATGTCGCCTCGGTGGCAGCCTATATCCCCGGCTCATCGGGCGATACGCTTTATACCGCCATTAAGGCCTATGTCGTGCGCCTCAGCCAAAGTCTCTACCTTGAATATAGAAATCGCGGCGTCAATGTTATCGCCGTCTGCCCCGGCTACACCTATTCCGAGTTTCATGATGTCAACGGCTCGCGTACACGCATGAACCGTATGCCGCAATTTGTCTGGCTGGAAGGCCCGCGCGTGGTGAGCGATGCCCATACAGCCGTGGAGGCCGGTAAAGGCCCGGTGCTCATCAATGGACTGCTCTATCGTCTGCTGGCCTTCATGGTCAAATCAATGCCGGAAAATCTCTTACTGCGCCTGTTCTTCGCGCCGCGCCGCCGCCCACAACAAAGCACCCAACCCCCTCAGGCCAAACTGGCAAAAGCAGCTGTCAAAAAAGCCGCGCCTAAAAAGAAACCGGCGACCAAAACAGCAAGCAAGAAAGCCCCGAGAAAAAAATCACCGGTTCGTAAGCCACGCCAAACGAAAAACTGATATGCCAATCATCCTGCCTGTTGCCGCACAGATTGACCGCTGTGTCAATTTATTGCGACAGGGCGAGATTATCGGCTTGCCGACCGAGACCGTTTACGGGCTGGCCGCCGATGCTTGCAATGAAGCCGCGCTGACAAAAATTTATCAAACCAAGGCGCGTCCTCGATTTAATCCCCTCATCTGCCATATTGGCGATACCGCCATGGCGGCGCAGCTTGGCGTCTTAAATAAAGACGCTATAAAGCTGGCCGAAGCTTTTTGGCCGGGGCCATTGACGCTTATTGTGTCGCGCCGCAATGATTGTCCAGTCGGTTTGCTGGCGAGTGCCGGTTTGGGGACATTGGCACTGCGCTGTCCGGCGCATGAATTGGCACAGCAGATATTGCAAAAATTCGGTGGGGCATTGGCCGCTCCCAGTGCCAATCCATCCGGTCGCCTCAGCCCGACCACAGCGCAGCATGTCGCCACTATGCTGCCCGATATTCCGGTTCTGGATGGCGGTGCGTGTTCGGTCGGTGTGGAATCGACCATTATCGGTTGTTTTAACAATCAACCGATTTGGCTGCGTGCCGGTGGCCTTGCGCGTAGCGATATTGAGGCCACGCTGAAGCGCAAGCTGGTTGATATACCGCAAGAAAAAAACATAAAAGCGCACCTCACGCCTCTCCTTTCCCCCGGGCGATTGGTGCGTCATTATGCGCCAACCATGCCCTTGCGTATCAATGCGCGGGGACCGTTTGACGATGCCCTCTGGCTCGGCTTCGGGGCGCAAGACAAAGCCGCGGACGCCAATCTCAGCCAAACCGGCAATCTGGCCGAAGCCGCCGCCAATCTGTTCGCCCTCTTGCATAGGCTTGACGGCGAGGCTGAAAAACAGGGCAAAGCCTTGGCCGTCAGCCCGGTGCCGCAAGACGGGTTGGGCGATGCCATCAATGACCGCCTCACCCGCGCCGCCGCTAAAGATGTTCAATAATCAGCGTTGGCACAGCAAAACAATGTGATTTGACGGTCATGACTTTAGTGTCGGGTTTGCGCCCCGCGCACACTTCTGACGTGCTGATACCGGCATCGGCCATGCGCGCGTGTGCGGCTTCGATATTATCAGTTTTCAATGCCAGCCCCCACCAATGGTCTTCCTCCGGTGTTTTGTCATTGGCAATCACTTCAAGACTCATATGATTGCAGCGAAAGAACAACATCTCGCCGCCCCATTCGGGTTTGGACTGCTCCAGTGCCAGACGAATGCCCAATTTCTCGCCGTAAAAATCTTTCGCCGCCGACGCGTCCCGCGTTTGCAGCACCACATGGTCCAGCCCCGCGCAATACCCATCGCCGGTGATGGCGGCCATAGGCAGGGCTTCGGGGTCATCATGGTGAATACAAAAACCGAACAAACCCCGCGCCGCCTCACGCGGCCAAAACATATTGCGCCATGTGCGTTTTGCACCCGTGCGACTATCGACGCCATGACCAGCTTGCGGGTCAGTTATCTCCACCCCCTTGGCGCGGGCGTGTTGCACGAAAGCGTCGGCATCATCGGTGCCGAAAATCACGGCGGCAATGCTTTCGCCTTTCGCATCAATATGGCTGTTGACCATATCGGCCCCCCAACCGCCTTTATCGCTTGTGCTGTCTGCCGCCAGCAATTCCACATAAGCATTGTCGAGACGAAATAATATATTGGCACTGCCATAATCAGGATGCGTACCACGCCAGCTTGGCGAGCGACCCAACATAAGCGCAAAATCGGCAGCGGCTTTTTCAAGGTCACGCACTGCAATAATAATATGGTCAATAAATGTCGTCATCAAAATGCCCCCAGTGCGTATCGCACCATATCCCCGACCCCAATGCCTAGGCGGGCGGCTTCGCCTGCGGCAATTTCCAATACCGCACTCACCGGCCTATCAGAGCTTGTAACGGCATCCGATTCGGTGTCGCGGCGCGTGGCAATTTTTACGATAATGCCGCCCGGGGCGATAAAAATCATATCCAGTGGTAACAAGGTGTTGCGCATCCAAAAACGTGCCACGCGCGGCGGCTGCATAGGAAACACCATACCGCCCATAGGCGGCATTCTGGTTATCGACATCAGCCCTTGACGTTGTTGCGCAGGCGTCATGGCGACACGCACATCAAATATATGCGTTTTGGCGTCTCGTGTTATAACTTCCAGCCTATGCGTCTCTGGTTTGGATATCTTAGTTGCCTGCGCCGATTCAAAGGCCTGCACGCACAATCCAAAAGCAAATATAAGCGACAAGAATTTGACCATAGTGCAGAATGCCATTGAAACCATGACTTGGCAAACGACGCTTTCCAATTAAGATAGAGCCAAAGCAGGAGGCAATATGATGACCTATTCACCCTTTGATTTAAGCGGCAAAACCGTACTCATTACCGGCGGCAATGGCGGCATCGGGCTGGGTATGGCGCGCGCCGTAGCGCAAGCCGGAGCCGCGCTCGCCATTTGGGGCACCAATGAAGAAAAAAATACCGCAGCCGTCAAAACACTCAAAAGTGATACATCCGCCAAGGTGATGGCGTGGCAAGTCAATGTCGCCGACGAGGCCGCCGTCGACGCCGCTTTTGGGGATACGCTGAAAGAAATGGGGCGCGTGGACGCCGTGTTCGCCAATGCCGGTATCGGCAAGCTGGCCGGTAATTTCGCCAATATGGATACGCAAGCCTATCGTGATGTGCTGGCGGTTAATCTGGACGGCGTGTTTTTCACTCTACGCGCTGCCGCCCGCCACATGGTGGAACGCGCCGAAGCAGGCGATGCCGGTGGCTCGTTGGTTGGTATCGCCAGCCTTGCTGCCATTGAAGGCGCGGCGCGCAATCAGCATTATGCCGCCACCAAGGGCGCGGTGATTTCGATGATGAAAAGCATTGCCGTGGAACACGCCCGCTATGGCGTTCGCGCCAATAGCATTCTGCCGGGCTGGATTAGCACCGATATGACCGCCGGTATGCAAGACAACGCCACCTTCACCGATAAAGTGATTTCGCGTGTGCCAGCGCGGCGTTGGGGCGAGCCGGAAGATTTCGGCGGCGTGGCGGTTTATCTCGCCAGCGATGCCTCGGCTTATCATTCCGGCGATCAATTCGTGGTTGACGGCGGCTATTCGATTTTCTAACGCGCCGCCTTATATTTCAACAATCACGCGACCGCGCACCTGACCAGCGAGGATTTGTTGCCCCAATGCCGGCAGGTCGTCGAGTCTGTGGGTATGGCTCATGGCATCCAGCTTGCTCATATCAAGGTCGCTCGCCAGCCGCGCCCACGCTTTTTCGCGCAAGGCTTTCGGTGCCATAACGCTGTCAATGCCGCGCAACGTAATGCTGCGTAAAATAAACGGCATCACCGAGGCTGGTAAATCGGGACCCTGCGCCAGACCACACGTTGCCACCGTGCCGCCATAGCGGGTTTGCGCCAGCGCATTGGCCAGCGTATGGCTGCCGACGCAATCCACCACACCAGCCCATTTTTCTTTGTCCAAAGGGCGGCCTTGCTCGGACAATTCGGCGCGGTCAATAATGCGCGTGGCACCCAGACCGGTCAGATAATCGGCTTCTGCGGCGCGCCCCGTTGACGCGACCGGCTGATAGCCCAGCCTGCTCAACAGAGCAATCGCCACACTCCCAACCCCACCGGCGGCACCAGTGACCAAAATTTCGCCCGCCTCTTTAGGCGTGTTTTCTTCAATCGCCAACACACACAGCATGGCCGTATAACCTGCCGTGCCAATCGCCATGGCACGGGCGGCAGAAATCGCCGCCGGGCGTTTGATTAACCAATCGCCTTGAACCCGCGCTTTACCGGCATAGCCACCAAAATGAGCCTCGCCGACACCCCAGCCATTCAAAATCACCGCATCTCCCGATTTGAAATCAGCATGGTCGCTTGCTTCCACCGTGCCAGTAAAATCAATGCCCGGCACCATCGGCCAGACGCGCACCACAGGCGCAGCACCAGTGAGTGCCAGCCCGTCTTTATAGTTCAAAGTGGAATGCGACACCGCGACGCTAACATCGCCTTCCATCAAATCAGCCCCGGTCAGCTCGACCAATTCATGTTCCTGCCCGCCATCTATTTTATTGAGGCGCAGAGCGCGAAATTTCTCACTCATGGTGAATCTCTCCTTAAATATCAAATTCAATCGGTTGACCGGTGGCCGGTGTGACCAATTCGTCTTCCCACATGACGGTTTGACCGCGCACCATCGTGCCGCGCGGCCAGCCTTTTATTTGCATGTCGGTAAAGGGCGACCAGCCGCAGCGGCTTTCTAGCCAATCGTGTTCAATTTTGCGGGTCGCGGCCAAATCAACAAAAGTCAAATCGGCATGCCCCCCTTTCACCACCATGCCTTTATCTTTCAGGCCAAATAATTTTTTAGCGTTCAGGCTGGTCAGCGTCACCAATTTGTTCAGCGACAATTTGCCCTCGGCCATATGGTTAAGCATGAGCGGCAATAGGGTCTGCACGCCGGGCATACCTGCCGGTGAATTCGGATACGTATTGGCTTTTTCCTCTGCCGTATGCGGCGCATGGTCGGAGCCAATCACATCAACAATGCCCTCGCCCAATGCTTGCCACAAAGCATCGCGATGGCGGCCATCACGAATCGGCGGGTTCATTTGCGCATAAGTGCCAAGCTGCTCATAACAGTGCGGCGCGGCCAGTGTTAAATGTTGCGGCGTCACCTCAACCGAGACAATATCGCGATTGGCGGCCAGAATTTGCATTTCCTCTGCCGTTGTCACATGCAGCACATGAATATTCTTCTGGGCGGTGCGCGCCAGCTTAATCAAACGCTGCGTGCTTTGAATGGCGGTTTGCTCATCGCGCCAGACGGCATGGGTTTCCACCTTGCCGGTTTCAGCCAATGGCCGACGTTCACGCAGTCGAAAATCATCTTCACTATGAAACGCTGCACGGCGTGAAATATGCTGCAAAATATCGGCCACGCCAGTATCATCCGGCACCAGTAAATTACCGGTGGACGCTCCCATAAAAACCTTCACACCACACACGCCGGGCTGTTTTTCAAGCTCTGAAAGCTGTGCCGCATTGGCATGTGTGCCGCCAACATAAAAGGCAAAATCGCAATGCATACGATTGTGACCGCGCTGCACCTTATCACCAATCGCCTCCATTGTGGTGGTCGGCGGTTTGGTGTTGGGCATTTCAAACACGGCAGTCACCCCGCCCATAACGGCACAGCGCGAGCCGCTTTCTAAATCCTCTTTTTGCTCCAACCCCGGCTCGCGGAAATGCACTTGCGTGTCAATCACGCCGGGCAGAATTGTCAGGCCGGTGGCATCAATATGCGCCGCGCCGTCACCTGGTGCCACGCTCCCCAGCACCTCAATGCGACCATCCTTGATGCCAATATCGCACGCCTCCAGCGTTTCATGCGTGGCCAGTTCGCCACCAGTAATGACAAGGTCGAATATCGCGCTCATTTTGCAATCTTATAGCGCAGTCGCGTCGGTGGGCAAGCCTCTTGAACTTTTTCGCTGAATGCGCCATCTCTGACGCATGAGTATTTTCGCCACCAAACTCGTTGACCGCGCCTGTCTGCGCATAAGCGGGCCGGATGCCAGTGACTTTTTGCAAAATCTGATAACCCAAGACATCGCATTATGCACGGCAGAAACATTGCGTATGGCCGCCCTGTTGACACCACAGGGCAAAGTCTTGTTCGACTTTTTGATTTTTACCGACGCGGCAGGATATGTGCTGGATTGCGACACGCATGCCGCCGATGCGCTAACCAAGCGATTGAAGCTGTATAAATTACGCGCCAATATAACGATTGAGAAAACCGACCATGTGCCGATGACCCTCTGGCAATCCGCCCCTTATCAAGATAAGAATGCGCCTGCCCCGGTGGACGGTTTTTTGCCTGACCCGCGCCATGCTTTGCTGGGTCTGCGCGGTCTGAATGCGCCTCCACAAAATGTCACGACGGCACCATTGGCCGACTGGCAGGCGCACCGTCTGCGCCTCGGTGTGCCACAGGGCACAAGCGACACGCCGCCGGGGGCAGCGTTTCCGCTCGAATTCGGCTTTGTCGAAATGGGTGCCATAGACTTTCAAAAAGGTTGTTTTATCGGTCAGGAAGTCACTTCGCGCACGCACCGCAAAGGCACATTACGCAAACGTCTCTGGCCGGTGCATTTTGAACAAGCCGCCCCGCCTGCCGACACGCCGGTGATGATCGGCGAACGTATGGTTGGCACGATTGTCGCCGCGCACGATGAGCTGGCACTCGCCCTGCTACGCGATGATGGCGACGCCGCAACCATGCAAGCGGCAGAGCAAAGATTTACTATTGGCACAGGTCTGTTTGGTGTGCGATAATTAGCTTCTGTCTATTGTGCATTCGGGAGGATTACCATGCGCAATGTCTATCTTACCGGTACCGGCCTGTTCACGCCGAAAGAGTCGGTTTCCAATGCCGAATTGGTGGCGAGCTTCAACACGCATGTTGAAAAATTTAATACCGAAAACGCCGCCGCCATCGAAGCCGGTGAGGTGGAAGCCAAAATGGCGTCCAGCGTTGAATTTATCAAAAAAGCATCCGGCATTGAAAGCCGCTATGTGGTCAATAAATCGGGCATTATTGACCCTGAAATTATGTCTCCGCGCCTGCCTGAACGCAATAATGACGAGCCGTCGATTCAAGCCGAGATTTCCGTCAACGCCGCCCAACAAGCCATTAAAGAAGCCGGTATCAAGGCGGCGGATATTGATGCCGTGCTGGTGGCCAGTTCTTTTTTGCAGCGTTCTTACCCGGCCATCGCCGTTGAAGTGCAAGACCTTTTGGGTATTGATGGCTTCGGCTTTGACATGACGATGGCTTGCAGCTCTGCCACTTTCGGCCTCCGAACTGGCTATGATATGATACGCTCCGGCAGTGCCGAACGCGTCTTGGTGGTCAATCCGGAAATCTGCACTGGCTATCTGAATTTCCGCGACCGCGACACGCATTTTATTTTGGGTGATGCTTGCACCGCCATCGTGTTGGAGGCCGAGGAATTGGTCAAAGATAAAAGCGGTTTTGAAATTGTCGATACAAAGCTGGTGACCAAATTCTCCAATAATATTCGCAATAATTTCGGCTTTTTGAATCGCACTGCGCCGGAACATCGCGATGATGACGACAAATTTTTTGTGCAGCAAGGTCGCAAAGTTTTCCGCGAAGTGGTGCCGATGGTCTCCGAGTTGATAACCCGCCATTTGTCGGACAATAATTTCACCATCGCCAAACTGCGCCGCATGTGGCTGCATCAGGCCAATCGCAATATGAATGATTTGATTGCCCGCAAAGTGCTAGGACGCAAACCCGATAACGACACCCAACCAACCGTGCTGAACGAATATGGCAATACTGGTTCGGCCGGTTCAATTATTGCCTTCCATAAAAATAAGAATGATATGAAAGCGGGCGAGATTGGTGTGATTTGTAGCTTTGGGGGCGGCTATTCCGTCGGTAGCCTGATTGTGCGCCGTGCCGGATAGATTCTACAATTTTGATTAAAACATTCAGGAGGAGCATCCATGCGTAGCGTCTATCTTACCGGCACCGGCCTTTTTACACCGAAGGAATCGGTGAGTAATGAAGAATTGGTCACCGCCTTCAACGCCTATGTCGAAAAATTCAACAAAGAAAACGCCGCCGCCATTGAAACTGGCGAGGTCGAAGCCAAAATGCCTTCCAGCGTCGAATTTATTGAAAAAGCATCCGGCGTTGAAAGTCGCTATGTGATGGATAAATCTGGCATTATTGACCCGGAAATTATGTCTCCGCGCTTGCGTGAACGCAATAATGACGAGCCGTCGATTCAAGCCGAGATTTCCGTCATCGCCGCCAAGCAAGCCATTAAAGAAGCTGGTATTGAGGCCAAAGATATTGATGCCGTGCTGGTGGCTTGCTCCAATTTGCAACGCGCTTACCCGGCCATGGCCGTGGAAGTGCAAGAATTATTGGGCATTAACGGCTTCGGCTTTGACATGAATGTGGCGTGCAGTTCGGCCACATTCGGCCTGCAAACTGGCTATGACATGATACGCTCGCGCAGTGCCGAACGCGTCTTGGTGGTTAATCCGGAAATCTGCACTGGCCATTTGAACTTTCGCGACCGCGACAGCCATTTTATTTTCGGGGATGTTTGCACCGCCATTATTCTGGAGACTGAGGAATTGGCCAAAGGTAAAAACGCCTTTGAGATTATTGGCACAAAGCTGATTACCAAATTCTCCAATAATATCCGCAATAATTTCGGTTTCTTGAACCGCACTGCGCCGCAACATCGTGATGACAACGACAAACTGTTTGTGCAGGAAGGACGTAAGGTTTTCCGCGAGGTTGTGCCGATGGTCGCGGATTTGATAACCACGCATCTGGCCGACAATAATCTCACTGTCTCCAAACTGCGTCGTCTGTGGCTGCATCAGGCCAATCGCAATATGAATGATTTGATTGCCCATAAAGTGCTAGGGCGTGAACCCGATAGCGACACGCAGCCAAATGTGCTGAATGAATATGCCAATACCAGCTCGGCCGGGTCAATTATTGCTTTTCACAAACATAAGAGTGATTTTCAGTCCGGCGAGATTGGCGTGATTTGCAGCTTTGGTGCTGGTTATTCCGTCGGTAACGTGATTGTACGCTATGCGGGATAATTACAAAATCTAAAAAACATGGCCGATAAAACGTCCCCTCATCGGCACACCACGACGCAAGTGCCGATTGACGTCAGCACGGCGATTATCCGGGTCAATGACGATACGGTGCAATGTCGCATTATACACGGCGAGGCAGGCCTGCCCGACCGCCTGCCCTTTGGGCCGTTCATGCCCGAGCGGCACCGCACAATGGAAATTGGGCTACGCCATTTTGTGTTGCAACAAGTCGGCGTTGAGCTGGGTCATGTCGAACAACTCTACACATTCGCCGATCAAAGTCGCCACATGCGCGCGCCTCATGGTGAGGCGCATATTGTGTCAGTGGGTTATCTGGCCTTGACTAACCAGCCTACAGGTGATGAGGGTAACGCGGACTGGCAAGATATTTACAACTATTTTCCATGGGAAGACGGTCGCAAAGGAATGCTGCCCGCACTGGACGAGATTGTGCTGCCCCGCTTAACAGACAAGCTCGCCCATAGCACGTCCCCCACAGCCCACGAGCGCACGCGGCGGGCTTTCGGGCAGGCCGGGCATATTTGGGACGAAGAGCAAGCCCTCACGCGTTATGAATTGCTTTATGAGGCCGGACTTGTTGCCGAAGCATTGACTGACGGGCGCATTGCCGATTTGCCCGACCCGCCTTTACCGGGTATCGCGCTACAGCTTGACCACAGACGCATATTGGCAACCGCTCTGGCACGCTTGCGGGGTAAGTTGAAATACAGACCGGTGATTTTTGATTTAATGCCCAAGCAATTTACGTTAACGGCGCTCCAAACCACCACCGAAGCGGTGATGGGGACGCAATTGCACAAGCAGAATTTCCGCCGTCTGGTAGAAAAATCAGGGCTGGTCATCGGCACCGGAAAATTTGTAAAAGCACGTGGGCGACCGGCAGAATTGTTCCAATTTGTCCATAATGAAACAGCCGAACGCCCCTTGTCTGGCTTGCGCGTGCAATCACAACGCAAAACCCCGCAGCCTCGTTCATAGAGCCAAAGCGTCACGCATAAAAAGCGATAGTGACACGCGGCTATAGACGAATACAAATTTTTATATTATTGAACCTCATCATTATTCGGTTCAAAGAAAGAAAAATCATGACCCCACCCACTGCCCCCTATGACATCAACACCCGCACTTCAAAATTGACGATGTATTTCTGTGGTATCGTCGCTTCATCCTCATTCATATTACAGCCGGGCGTTGTTCAAGGGCTGATACAATATCTTGGATTGAGCGAGCAACAAGCGGGCTTTGTGGCTTCAGCCGAGATGTTTGGTGTTGCCATTACTGCCGTCGCTATGACGTTTCTCGCACATCGCGTCAATTGGCGGTTGGCGATTTATGCAAGCCTGACTTTGGTCATTCTTGGAAATTTGATGAGCATGTCAGTGAGCGATTATGGCTCAATGACCTTATCGCGTTTCATCGCTGGTCTCGGTCACGGGACGCTGATTTCCACGGGTTTCGCAGCAGTGGGCTTGACCAAAACGCCCGACCGAAATTTTGGCATATATATAACCAGCATTTTAACCTACGGCGCCATCGGGCTTTATGTCATGCCGACTATATTCAGCCAGTTCGGGATAACCTCCCTATTTGCATTTTTCGTGGTGCTTGCGTCAACGGCACTTCTTGTTGTGCAAAATATGCCGAATTCGGGTGCCGACCGTGTTGAGCTGCCAGACGATGCTGTTGAGTTGGCACCTCATTTTCAAGTAAGCGCATTATTTGCCGCCTTACTCTACAATATCGCTATTGGCATCACCTGGGCCTATTTGTTCTTGATAGGGTTAAATGCCGGCCACGCAGAACAATCTGTCGCAAGCGCACTGACAGCATCTCTGCTATTTGGCGTGGCGGGCGCATTAACAACAACCATTCTGGCAACACGCTTCGGTCGGTTAATGCCACTCACTTTGGGCATATTGGGCGGCGGCGCAAGTTTAATGTTGCTTATCGGACAACCCACCTTTACCGCATATTTAATCGCCGTTGGCATATTCAGTTATCTATGGAACATGGTGATGCCATTCATCATGGCGTCACTGGCAAATTTTTCACAAAAAGGAAACATGGTCGTGTATGGCGTCGCTATGCAGATGGTGGGCTTTGCCGTGGCTCCGGCACTCGGCGCAATCCTCCTGAGCAATGGAAATTATTCACGCATACTTATGATTGGTGGCTTATTTTTTGCCGCAAGCTTCATCGCGCTCCTTATACCAACAGTGGCGCACAAGCGCGTGATACAACAGCGTCAACAAACACCTTAATCCACAAGACCCATACCGTAATATAGGATACCCCAAAATTGCGCTTGCATTGACGCCATAAAGCCTCATATCATGAAGAATAATTATACTCATATTGAGCATAAAGAGGACACGATGTTTACCGCAAGCCAAACCTTATTGAATAAGGGCGCGAGAATGCCGGTCGGACAAAGCGGCGCGCAAATTCTGGAAGAAATGGGTATCAGCTATACTGATGCGCTGGCGCACGATATGGCGCCTGCCTATGAGCGGGTGAAGACGGTTATTCCATCCGTTGAATGGCCGTTTTTTGCCTCCTATATCAAAGCCATCAACACGCTGAAAAAAGAAAAAAACGCTGTGATATTGGCGCATAATTATCAAACGCCGGAAATTTTTCACACCATTGCCGATGTCGCAGGCGACAGCCTGCAACTCGCCATCGAAGCCGCCAAAGCCGAGGCGCAAATAATTGTGCAGTGCGGTGTGCATTTTATGGCCGAGACTTCCAAACTGCTTAACCCCGACAAAACCGTGCTGATACCCGATATCGAGGCCGGTTGCTCGCTGGCCGAATCGATTACCGCCGCCGATGTGCGCGCCCTGCGCGAAGCCTATCCGGGTGTGCCGGTCGTCACCTATGTCAACACGTCGGCTGCCGTTAAAGCCGAAACCGATGTTTGCTGCACCTCTTCCAATGCGGTCAAAATCGTCAATGAAATCAGCCAAGCCACAGGCAGCAAGCAAGTCTTGTGCATTCCCGATGAATATCTGGCGCAAAATATCGCCCGCCAAACCGATGTCGACGTGATTGCATGGAAAGGGCGCTGCGAGGT
Organism: uncultured Rhodobiaceae bacterium; assembly: GCA_964416815.1. Taxonomy (GTDB): domain Bacteria; phylum Pseudomonadota; class Alphaproteobacteria; order RS24; family RS24; genus JBPCVS01. Next base: position 19,289 of record CAYQFO010000005.1, read on the forward strand.
GCATGAATTGTTTACGGCGGAAGAATTGCGCCACTATCGCACTGACAATCCGGGGTTACGGATTATCGCCCATCCTGAATGCAAACCCGATGTGCTGGATGAAGCCGATTTTTCCGGCTCCACCTCAGCCATGATTAAATGGGTCAGCGAGCATCAGCCCGACCGCGTATTGATGGTGACCGAATGCTCAATGAGTGACAATGTGCAAGTCGAAAACCCCCATGTGAATTTTGTGCGTCCCTGCAATCTATGCCCGCATATGAAGCGGATTACCTTACCGAAGATTTTGGAATCGCTGGCCTTTGAGCGTCAGAAAATCGAAATTGATGCCACCATAGCCGACAAAGCCCGCGCCTCGGTTGAGCGTATGATTGAAATGAGCCGCCAAGCCTGAAACATGCCCCAATCGCTCTCCAACATTATTGATGCTGGTGATGTGCTGGTTGTCGGGGCGGGGCTGGCCGGTCTGTTTACAGCCCTGAAACTGGCACCGCGTCAGGTTTTTGTGTTGGCCGCCGGTAAGCGCACCAAAGGCGCGGCCAGCAAATGGGCGCAGGGCGGCATTGCCGCCGCTTTGGCGGCCGACGACTGTGCGGCCAATCATGCCCGCGATACAATCAATGCTGGTGCCGGACTGGTTGACCCGGCCATCGCCGATATTTTGGCCAATGAAGCCGCCGCGCGCATTACCGACCTCAGCAATTTTGGGGTGACGTTTGACACCCATGAAGACGGTCGCTTTCGCCTTGGGCGTGAGGCGGCACACAGCCATCATCGCATTGTCGGTGTGCAAGGCGACCGCACGGGTCGTGAAATTATGACAAGCCTCATGACGCAAGCCGAAGCCACGCCGTCTTTGCATTTTCTGGAAGGCTTTGCCGCCTATGAGCTGGCCATCGAAAACGGACGCGTGGTGGGTGTATTTGCGCGACCGGAAGGCGGCACGAATTTGACCGCGCCGCTCTTTATTCGCGCCCGCGCCACCATATTGGCCACCGGCGGCAGTGGGCATCTTTACACTGTCACCACCAATCCGCGTCGTGCCAATGGCGAAGCACTGGCCATGGCCGCGCGCGCCGGAGCACAAATTGCCGACGCCGAATTTATGCAATTCCACCCCACAGCTCTAACCGGCCAAGGCATCCACCAATTGGGAACGGGGGTGAATGTGAATGCACCCGTGCCATTGGCCACCGAGGCCTTGCGCGGGGAAGGTGCCATATTGGTCAATGCGCATGGTGACAGATTCATGCTCAACGAACACCGCGATGGCGAACTTGCGCCGCGCGACATTGTGGCCCGCGCCGTCATGCGTGAAATTGAAGCGACTGGCGCGGTAGGTCTGGATTTGCGCCCCTCAGGTCTGGCTGAAGTGTTGAGCGAACGCTTCCCGACCGTCGCCGCCAGCTGCAAAAAAGCTGCTATTGACCCAACCCGCATGGCTTTACCGGTCGCCCCGGCGGCGCATTTTCACATGGGCGGCATTCGCACAGATGCGCATGGCCGCACCAATTTGGCGGGCTTATGGGCCTGTGGCGAAGTTGCCTCAACCGGGGCGCATGGTGCCAATCGACTGGCCAGCAATTCGCTGCTGGAGGCACTTGTCTTTGGGGCGCGGATTGCCCATGACGTCAATCATTGTGTGACCCCCGGCGTGGCGCAGTCACCGCAGCCGCCGCAAATACGCTTCACCCATCATGCCCAACCGGTCGCACATGTGCATAATAGCGTGCGCACGCTGATGGGGCACCATGTCGGCGTGACCCGCAATCACGATGGTTTGCTGACGACACTCCACGCCTTAAAGCGGCTTCAACGCGCCACAGGCGAATTGGCACCGCAAGCTAATATAATTCTTGCCGCGCGCCTGATTGCCACGGCAGCACTGCAACGCAAAGAAAGTCGCGGCGGGCATTTCCGGCAAGACTTTCCCAATCGGCTGGAAACGCCAGAGCATAGCACTTTGACATTGACTGACGTGGAGCAATTTCATCAAAGCCTGCCCGACACTGACAACCGCGCCACCAATGCCCTTGCCGAAAGCCGACCATGAACGACCCCGCGCCCCTCCCCGAAGCCGAGATTGAGCGTCTGGTAAACACTGCGCTGGCCGAAGATTGGGGTACACATGGCGATATTACTTCGCAAGCCATCATCGCCCCCGACACGCGTGCAACCGCCATATTACGTGCGCGTGAGGCCGGGGTGCTGGCTGGTCTGGGGTTTGCTGAGGCCGCCTTTCGGGCAGGTGATCAAAACGTGGTTCTGACCCCGCATAAGGCAGATGGCATGCACTTGAGCGCCGGTGATAATATCCTGACGATTGAAGGTCTGGCCGCACCGCTTTTGGCGCGTGAGCGCGTGGCGGTGAATTTTATCGGCCATTTGTCGGGTATTGCCACGCAGACGGCGCATTTGGTTGAACTGGTCGCGCATACGCATGCGCGCATTTACGACACGCGCAAGACACTGCCCGGTCTCAGGGCGGCACAAAAATATGCCGTGCGCATGGGCGGCGGCGACAATCACCGTTTTGGCCTCTATGACGCGATTTTGATTAAAGACAATCATATTGCCGTGGCCGGTGGCATCGTAGCGGCGATTGAGGCGATGCGCAAAAATGCCGGTCAAAAATCAACCATTGAAATTGAGGTTGATACGCTCGCGCAATTGGAAGAAGCACTGGCCGCCGGTGCCGATACTGTGTTGTTGGACAATATGCCGCCCGACATGTTGGCCGATGGTGTGGTGTGCGCCAAAGGTAAGGCCATGACCGAAGCCTCGGGGGGCATATCGGCAAAGACCATTGTGGCGATTGCCGAAACCGGTGTTGATATGATTTCGGTCGGGACACTCACCCATTCGGCCCGCTTTCTAGATGTTGGCCTTGACATGGCTATGGGCTGAGAGATTTTACCGGGCGTTTTATTTCAGCACTATTGCTTCGCTACTTGAGCGCGGGTGGAATAAAAAATATGGCGTCCGATTTTGGCGAGACGTACCATTTTCTTATTCCAATAAGGGTCAACATAATCGGCGTGATAATGCGTTGCGTGGGCGGTTTTGGGAAGTGCTTTGCTGTCAGTCAGCTTGGCGACGGCGACGCGCATGGCCTTGCGCCACAGGCCATTGGGTCTGGCCCTATCCGGCCTACCGTCACACGCAAAGGAGAACTGGCATTTATGTCGTTGAAATCGGCCTTGAAACACGACACCGCACACGGTCGCCGGATAACGCCGGTCGCGCACACGATTGATAACCACATCGGCCACGGCCTCCCAGCCTTCAATCGGTTCTGAGCGCGCCTCAAAATATATTGCTTGCGTCAGACACCATGCCGCCTGCTTCAAACTTTCCTTGGCTTTATACTTTCCCCGTACGAGCAAAAAGTTTTCAATGCCGACCTCGTCCAGCTTGCTGACGCTTTCATGGGTCATATTTTGTACACGTAATACAGAACTTCTTTGCGCGGAAACAATTTCAACCACAATCCCCACAAGCAAAGTAAAAGCCGCCAAGCGCAGACAAAAGTCGCTCGTCTGCCCCCAAACATATCTGAAATCCAACCATGCCAAAAACGTCATCACATGAAAATCCTTTCAGTGATTCGTCAAATAAAGTGATTTGCAATCAGAACAAAGGGTGAAATGACGTTTTTGTAGATTTATTTTAAGGGTGATTTACGCCCGCAAAGCCGCCTGCGCCGCCGCCAAACGCGCTATCGGCACGCGAAAAGGCGAACACGACACATAATCCAGACCAAGCTTCTGACAAAATTCTATCGAGCGTGGGTCGCCGCCATGCTCGCCGCACACGCCGAGCTTAATCTGTGGTTTGACGCGCCGTGCGTTGTCACACGCCAGACGCATCAAGGCACCGACACCGGCAATATCCAATGTCGCAAACGGGTCATCGGCCAGTAATTGTAGGTCACGATAGACGCTGAGAAATGTGCTGCTGTCATCGCGGCTTAGGCCGAGCGTGGTTTGCGTCAAATCATTGGTACCAAAGGAAAAGAAATCGACTATGTCGGCCAGATTATCGGCCAGAATGGCGGCGCGCGGCACTTCTATCATCGTGCCGAGCGTGTAGGTTGGTGCTACATTATGCGTCGCTTCAAAATGCGCTGCCTCCTGTGCCACCAGTGCGGCCAAGGCCGACAATTCTTGCGGTGCCATGACCACGGGCATCATAATTTCCACCTCTGCCGGTGCGCCCTTTGCTGCTTTATTGACCTCATGGTGTGCGCTGAATATGGCGCGCAACTGCATTTGATAAATCTCCGGCATGGTTATCGCCAAACGACACCCGCGATGCCCCAACATCGGATTGCTCTCTTGCAGACTTAAAAGACGTGTGCGCAGCGCACTTTCTTTCATGTTTAGCGCGGCGGCCAGTTCTTTCACATCATCTTCGGGCTTGGGCAAAAACTCGTGCAAGGGAGGGTCAAGCAGACGAATGGTCACCGGCAGACCGGCCATAATCTCAAATATTTTTTTGAAATCCGCCTTTTGCTCTGGTTCCAGTTTTGCCAAAGTGGCGGTGCGTTTTTTCACGTCATCGACCAATATCATTTGCCGCACATTGAAAATCCGCGATGGTTCAAAAAACATATGCTCGGTGCGGGCAAGGCCAATACCCTCGGCCCCAAAATGACGGGCGCGGGCGGCATCATCGGGGGTTTCGGCATTGGCGCGAATACCCATTGTCCGAAATTTGTCGGCCCAACCCATCAGCACACCGAAATCGCCGGAGAGTTCCGGCTCCAAAGTCGGCACCTCCCCGCGCATGACCCGTCCCGATGTGCCATCCACGGTGAGCACATCGCCCTCGTGAATTTCCGCGTCCCCAATGCGCGCCAGAGATTTATCATAATCAATTTGAATCTCGCCCGCCCCCGACACGCAAGGCCGACCCATACCGCGCGCCACCACCGCCGCATGGCTCGTCATGCCGCCGCGCGAGGTCAAAATGGCACTGGCGGCATACATGCCATGAATATCTTCGGGGCTGGTTTCCATGCGCAGCAAAATGACTTTTTCACCGGCAGCTGCCAGTGCCTCGGCGCGGTCGGACGACATGACAATTTTACCGCTCGCCGCCCCGGGCGAGGCCGGTAGCCCTTGCGTCAGCACATTAAGCGGCGCGTTTGGGTCAAGCGTCGGGTGCAATAATTGCTCCAGTGCCGATGGGTCAAGCCGTAAGACGGCCTCGCGCTCGTCAATCAGCCCCTCACCCTGCATATCAACGGCAATTTTCATGCCCGCTTTGGTGGTGCGCTTACCGGTGCGCGTTTGCAGAATAAACAACACCCCACCTTGCACGGTAAACTCAACATCCTGCATGTCATGAAAATGGGTTTCCAGCTTCCCAAACACAGCAATTAATTCGGCAAATCTTTCTGGCATCGCCTCTTCCATTGACAATTCGTCAAAACTGGCGGCCTCGCGTGCGGCGCGGGTTAGATAAAGCGGCGTGCGTAAGCCCGCCACCACATCTTCGCCTTGCGCGTTTATCAAAAACTCGCCGTAAATCTCTTTCTCTCCGGTTGATGGATTGCGCGTGAACGCTACACCAGTGGCGCTGCCCTCGCCCAGATTGCCGAACAC
>CAYQFO010000006.1:0-1152 GCA_964416815.1 uncultured Rhodobiaceae bacterium
GGCCAACACTTCAGAGCCGTTAAAATCTTTATCAAGGGCTTCAATATCAGCGCGCGGCACCATCACATCCTCCACGCGAACATCGCGGAACCCCAGCAAATTGCGCAACATATGTTGTTCTTCGCTGGAAAAATGCGCCTCATCGCCCTGTGCTTCGTCCAACACATCTTCAATGCTTTCGCGTAGACTGGCTTCAGAATTACCGAAAATCCACCGCCATAGAGTCACAAAAAACCCATCACGTTGAGTGCCGTTATCGCTCATCGGTGCGCCTCATGATAGGGGTCGGAAAATCCGCGTGCCGTCAGCAAGCGGCTTTCCAGCATTTCCATAATCGCCGCGCCACCCTCAGTGCCATGGTCGTAACCCAGTAAATGCAAAAATCCGTGTGTCAGTAAATGCAACGCATGGGTTTCCAATACATGCCCCCCTTGCGCCGCTTCACGCGCCAATGTGTCATAGGCCAGCACGACATCGCCGAGCAATATCGGCGTGTCTTTGGAAGGCGTGGGAAAATCGGCGGCCGTCGCCGGTTCGGCAAAATCTTGCGCCGGAAAAGACAGAACATTGGTCGGCTCTTGTTGGCCGCGATAAGTGTGGTTCAGCCCGGCCATGGTCGCATCATTTGTTAATTTGAGGCTCAGCTCAGCCTCCGGCAGAGCCAATTGGCGCCAGATAAAATCAGCCTGCGCCAACAATGCGGCTTCGTATGGCTGCCAGCGCAAATCGTCACAATCGCAATCAATGGTTAAGCCGCCGGTCGGATTGTCAAATGCCGCTTCACAATGGGTCATTTGTCGCCTTTGTATCTGTGCTGCCATTTTTTTCTTGCGACGTGTCATCACGGCCTTTGCTGGCGCTACGCCGGTTATAGGCTTTGACAATACGCGTCACCAAATCATGGCGCATGACATCTTCTTCACCAAAGCGAACAACCTCAACGCCCTTGATTTTAGGCAGAATTTCAAGCGCATCTTTGAGGCCGGATTTAACCCCTAAGGCCAAGTCAATCTGGCTTGGGTCACCAGTAATGACCATGTGCGAATTTTCGCCCATACGCGTCAGAAACATTTTCATTTGCATTGATGTTGCATTTTGCGACTCATCCAGAATGATATAGGCATTGGACAATGTGCGCCCGCGCATAAAGGC
>CAYQFO010000006.1:1162-22698 GCA_964416815.1 uncultured Rhodobiaceae bacterium
TCCAGCGAGCGCGTCACCTGCGGCCCGGACAACATATCATAAAGCGCGTCATAGAGCGGGCGTAGATAAGGGTCAACTTTGTCGCGCATATCGCCGGGCAAAAAGCCCAATTTTTCACCAGCCTCCACCGCCGGGCGCGACAGGATAATACGGTCTACCTTGCCTTCCCCCAACATGGCGGCGGCAGCGGCGACAGCCAGATAGGTCTTGCCAGTGCCGGCCGGTCCGGTGGCTATCACCAACTCGCTGTGCATCAAGGCTTTGATATAAGCCGCCTGTGTTGGCGAGCGCGGCTGCACTTCGCCACGATGGGTCCGTAAAATGGGGTCGGCAGCCAACGCCGGTGCGGTTTTAACATTCGCGATGTTTTGCGCCGACGTGCCAAGGCTGAGGCGCAATGCCCCATCGACATCGCCGCTCAAAACCTGCCCGCCGCGTTCCAATTTTTGATAAAGAGATTGCAGAACCTGCTGGGCACGGCGGCGATTTTGCGTCTCGCCGGAAACAAAAATCTGATTGCCACGATCAACTAATGACACGCCCAGCATCGCTTCAACACGCGCCAAGTGTTTGCCATGTTCACCATAAAGTGCCGGTAGTAGCCGATTATTGTCGAACTCAAGAACAAGCGGTTCGGTCAATGTTTGTAATGTGGCTGGCGTTTTATTGGAGCGGCTCAATCTGCACTCCCGGCAACGCCAACGATGAAAAACATTTGCATCATGTCATAAAAATTATCTGCCATTTTGCCTCTGCTAGCAAGAAAAAGCACGTCTGTATTGAAAAATTTCACGCCAGTAGCAGCCATTAAGAAGCGTCACCCAATTCACCGCTCAGACTATTGGCGTGGGCAGCCGTGATGGTGACCGGCAAAATACGCCCCCGCAGACCCTCAAAAAAAGCCTCATCGACACCGACATGCACTGGTTGCGAATAGGGGCTGCGTCCGGAAATTTGAGAAATTTGCCCGCCCTTTTTGCCCGGCTTGTCGAACAATACCGGCAAGCTACGCCCGATTTGCGATTTGTTGAAAGCCATTTGCTGCTCATTAAGCAAGCCCTGCAATCGCGCCAGTCGCGCCGCTTTGACGGCGTCGTCAATCTGATTTTCGTCCTCAGCCGCCGGTGTGCCGGGGCGCGGTGAGTATTTGAAGGAAAAGGCTTGCGCAAAATTAACTTCTTCAACCAATGCCATGGTCGCGTCAAAATCTTCATCCGTTTCGCCCGGAAACCCGACAATAAAATCCGAAGAAAGTGCCAAATCAGGCCGCGCAGCGCGAAACCGGCGAATCAGGCCGATATAATCGGCGGCAGTGTGCTTACGGTTCATCGCCATCAAAATCCGGTCAGCACCAGACTGCACTGGCAAATGCAAATAAGGCATGAGTTTCACATTCTCGCCATGCGCGGCAATCAATTTATCATCCATATCGCACGGATGACTGGTCGTGAAGCGCAAACGCGCAACCCCTTCCATCTTACCCAGCCGCGCCAGTAACCCAGCCAGCCCGTCGCCGGTTTTCGGGTCAATCCACGCATTGACATTCTGCCCCAGTAGCGTGATTTCACATACACCTTGCGCCACCAATGCCCGCACCTCGGCAATAATATCGCCGCTGGCGCGTGATACTTCCTCACCGCGCGTATAAGGCACAACACAAAATGTGCAAAATTTATCGCACCCTTCCTGCACCGTCACAAAAGCACTGGGGCTACGGGTAATCGGCTGGCGCGCCGTGGCGCGTAATTGGGCGAATTTTTCTGCCGCCGGAAATTGCGTCAACACTGGACGCTGCCGCACACCATTAGCGCGACCAGCGTTTACGGCATCAATCATGCGCGGCAAATGCTGGAAGGTTTGCGGCCCGAACACCATATCCACCACTGGCGCACGATGAAGCATTTCGTGGCCCTCGGCCTGTGCCACGCAGCCTGCCACACCGATAATCATTTCTTGTTTGTTTTCTTTAAGCGGGCGCAGGCGACCCAATTCGGAATAGACTTTTTCGGCTGCTTTTTCCCGAATATGGCACGTATTCAAAATCACCAAATCGGCGTCTTGCGCGCTATCAACCAATTGATAACCCGTCATCAACAATGCTTCGCCCATGCGTTGGCTGTCATAGACATTCATCTGACAGCCATAAGTCTTGATATAAGCGTTTTTTACCGTGCCGTTCATATCTCGCCATTAGCCGTTTTTTGTCTCATCGGCAAGCGCACCGGTAAAAATTTTATCGAAGCCATGACGCACCGCGCCTTCGGTAGCGGCGGCTATTTTCTTGCGGTCGTCCAGCATATTCGTCGGCAGCGGCGGATGAAACATAATATCAACCGTGAGCGGCGGCGTCGAAAAAACAAAAAGGAAATGCGGCAAAAAAGTAGCATCACCAATCCATGCGTAAGCTGCACGTTGCCGACGTCCCATCGCGATACCATGCACCGCACGATAGGCCAGCGTCATGGGTTGCACATTGACCGATTTTTTCTTGTCGGCATCAACAACAGCCGAAAAAAGTGACGATTTGAAAGGCAAAACACGCATCCCGTCAGAACTTGTGCCTTCGGCAAACAAAACCAGCCGGTCACCAGCTTCGAGCCGTTTGCGTATCACCTCGCGCTGTTTCATGCCCGATTTGGTGCGCCGCCGCACGACAAACACCGTGCGCTGCAAGAATGTGAGTTGGCCAAAAACAGGCCAGCCCTTAACATCGCTTTTGGCAATAAAACTGACCGGCGTGGCCGCGCTAATCATCACAATATCAAACCAACTCATATGATTGCACACCAGCAATGTGCCGCGCGTCGGACGCGGCCCCCAAATCCGCAAGCGTACCCCAAGCAGCTTCAGCACAATGCGATAATAGAAAACCGGCCAAACATCGCGGATGAGCGGAAACGGCAAAAGAAACGGCTGTGAAATGGCGATCATGCCAGTCAGCACCACAAAAACCGCAAGACGCGCCACTAAAACAATCCACCGCATGATAAATCGTCAGTCCTTTTTCAGTGGCACGGCATAAAGCTCCAGCCTGTGGTCAACCAATTCATAGCCTAATTGCTTCGCCACTTCGGCTTGCAGGCGTTCAATTTCATCATTGGTGAATTCAATCACCTTACCGCTGTGAATATCAATCAAATGGTCGTGATGGTCATCCGACGCTTGCTCATAGCGCGCCCGACCTTCACCAAAATCATGGCGTGCCAAAATCCCCGCCTCCTCAAACAGACGCACCGTGCGATAAACCGTCGCAATCGAAATACCCTTATCAAGCTTTGTGGCACGACGATAGACTTCTTCCACATCAGGGTGGTCATCCGCCGTCGATAGCACCCGAGCAATCACCCGACGCTGCTCAGTCATACGCATACCAGCAACGATGGCCAGTGCCTCAATATCTTCTACGTATTTTTTCGACATTTTTTTCGACATGACACTTCCTAACACATTTCGTCTGCCCGACTTAGCCTTTGCAACCGCTTTTTAGGGTCGGGCAGGGTTGCATCCGCCGGCCGCAAATAAAGCGGCTGCGGACGTGCCTCCGGCCACTCGGCACGCGCCATCGAGACAGCCAATCGGGCAACATTTTCGGCGACCGGATAATCGGCGGCCGCGCTCACCCGAAACCGCGCATCAACGCCATTCAATGCCACCTTACCGGTACCAATCACCTCGACATCTCCGACACGCAACAAATTTTGCGCTTCAACCAGCGACAGTGCTTGCGGTTCGCTCACCGGCACTTTATTTTCATCAAGGGCCTGACAATAATACGTATCGCGGCGGGCATCAACGGCAACCAGCACCGGCAGGCCCATATCCGCCGCCTGTGCCATGGCGTGCAATGTGCCGATACCCAAAAGCGGCTTGTCGAGTGCCAAAGCAAGTCCGCGCATGGCTGCCAATCCAGTGCGCACACCAGTAAATGTGCCGGGGCCGATGGTCACAGCCAAGCCGTCAAGCACGGCAAAATCCTTGTCGGCCTCAGCCATCATCCTTTCCAGCATCACCATGAGTGTCTCACTGTGACCGCGCACCATGACCTCGCAGGCCGACCCCAACACCGCACCGCCATGCACCAACGCCACCGAACAAGCCGCTTGACTGGTATCACAAGCCAATAAAAGCCGCGCCTCAGACAATTTGACAGGCCTCATCAAAATTCAGCCGTGGCAAGCGTTCAAACACGGCGCGCGGCTCACCGACCCCAATGCAACACAGAAAATTCGACTTAATCTGACCGTCGGGGAAAAATGCCGCATCCACCGCACTATTGTCAAAACCTGACATCGGCCCAACATCAAACCCCAGTGCCCGCACCGCCAGCATAAAATAAGCTCCCTGCAATGTGCCGTTGCGCATGGCCGATATTTCGGCAAATTCTTCACTACCGGTGAACCAATCGCGGGCCTCCGGATGATGCGGAAACAACGCCGGAATGCGCTCATAAAATTTCATATCATTGGCGATAATCACACAGACCGGTGCTTGTAGAATTTTTGCCTGATTGGTCTCCATCGCCAATGGTGCCAGCTTTGCCTTGCCCGCCTCGGAGGCAACAAACACAAACCGCGCCGGACTGCAATTGGCCGACGTTGGCCCCATTTTGGTTAAATCATAAATAGCGTGCATTTGTGCCGCGCTGACCGGCGTGGTGCGCCACGCATTTTGCGAGCGCGCTTTAGCAAACAACTGTTCCAGAGCCGCGGCATTAAGCGGAGGGGTCATTGCTTGTCCTTTCGAGTGGCTAGATGACTTGACTAAATGACTGGGCGTACTTCAGTGACCGAAGGCACATAATGTTTCAGCAGGTTTTCAATGCCGTGTTTTAATGTCGCCGTCGCCGACGGGCAACCGGCGCAAGCCCCGCGCATATGCAATGAGACAATGCCGTCATGGAATCCATGAAACACAATATCGCCACCGTCCTGCGCCACGGCCGGGCGCACCCGCGTATCAAGTATCTGCTTGATAAGCGCAATCACCTCACCATCCGGCCCGTCACTGTCAGAACCTTCGGCCTGCATTTCGGGTTCGCCCGCCGCACGGATAACCGGCAAATCGCTCACATAATGGTTCATCATGGCCTGTAAAAGTGCCGGTTTAATGTGCTGCCATTCGGCCGTGTCGGCCTTGCTGACAGCAATAAAGTCGCTACCGAGAAACACACCGGTTACAGCTTCCACATCAAACAAAGCGGCCGCCAGTGGCGACGCCGCCGCCGCATCAACATTGGGAAAATCAACTGGCGCAGCCGCGCCCATGACCGGACGGCCCGGCAGAAATTTCAAAGTTGCCGGATTGGGCGTATCTTCAGTTTGAATAAACATTCATATGACTCCATTTGTTGCATTTCACCCACCATATTAGGCCATTATACCCGCTAAATATATTAAGTCAGCGCGTCAATTTCATCATCCGACAATGCGCCGGGGACAATCGTTACTGGAATATGCAGGCCGAGCTTACCGACAGCAATGGCCGAAACCAACGGGCCGGGGCCGGTTTTTCCGGCTCCTGAAGCCAAGACAAGCGTTGAAATTGTGCTGTCTTCGCCAATCAATTTCAAAATCTCTTCGGCCAGTTGGCCTTCGCGAACATGCGTTTCCGGCTTTTCACCACCGAGCAATTCAACCAATGCCGAGCATTCGCCGAGGATGCGTTCGGCCTCTTCGCGTGCTTCTTCTTTCATCAGACTGCCAACCCCTAACCAGTGTTCAAATTCGCCCGGTTCCAACACCAACAAAAAAGCTACCTTGCCGCCCGTGCCATGCGCACGACGTGCGACAAAACGCAACGCCGCATGGGCTTCCGGCGTGCCGTCAACCACTGCAAGAAATTTGCGTTGCAAATGCCGGGTTATATCCATAACGCTACCCTGCCCGTTTTTTGACCTGCCGACAAGCCTTTGCGCATCGGCTTTAACTGCCCCAAAAACCAACCAATTTGCGCACGTCGCGCATGGTTGCTTCAGCCAAGGCAGCCGCGCGTTCGCCACCATCGGCCAGCACGCCATCAACAATATCTGGCGCCGCCGCCAGACGCTGCATCTCGGCACCAATCGGGGCGATTTCAGCCACGGCCCGTTCAATCAAATCGGCCTTCAAATCGGAAAATTGTCGACCAGCAAATTGCCCAATCACTTGTGGCAATGGTGCTTGCGTCAAGGCGGCATAAATGCACAGCAAATTGGCCGCTTCGGGTCGCCCGCTCAGCCCCGCTTCGTTGTCAGGCAGCACATCCGGGTCGGTTTTGGCCTTGCGGATTTTTTTGGCAATCGCATCGGCATCATCCAACAACGTAATGCGCGACAAATCAGAGGGGTCGGATTTCGACATTTTTTTTGTTCCGTCGCGCAGGCTCATGACCCGTGTGGCCGCCCCCTGAATGAGCGGCGCGGGCAGTGCGAAAAAATTTTCCGCATTGAAATCATTGTTAAATTTCTGGGCTATGTCGCGCGCCAATTCGAGATGTTGTTTCTGGTCTTCACCGACCGGCACATGGGTGGCTTTATAAAGCAAAATATCGGCGGCCATAAGATTGGGATAAACATACAAGCCAACCGAGGCTTTTTCCCTGTCTTTGCCGGCCTTTTCCTTAAACTGCGTCATCCGGTTGAGCCAGCCCATACGCGCCACACAATTCAACACCCAAGCCAATTCAGTATGTTGCGCCACACGCGATTGGTTGAACACAATATGGTTTTTTGGGTCGACCCCGGCGGCGATAAAGGCGGCGGCGATTTCGCGCGTATTGGCCGCCAATGCGTCCGGTTTTTGAAATGTGGTGATGGCGTGTAAATCAACCACACAATAAAGACATTGATGGGTTTGCTGCAGGGCGACAAAATTGCGAATGGCGCCCAAATAATTACCCAAATGCAGATTGCCGGTCGGTTGAACGCCGGACAAAACCCGTAATTTATGCTGGCTCATTCAGCCCCTCCACCATTGCCGTTTATCATCAATTATGGGCGCGGGCGCAACTGCGACAAATCGCTGCGCCGTACCCCTCCCAAGAGTAACACCAACACACAAAACATCATCGCCCCCACGCCTATCAGTGTGGCAACATAAAAAGCAAGCCCCCCTAAGCTGTCCGGCGCCGCGACCCTGTCGACCCAAAAAACCAACATCACACCCATAGCCAATGCGGCCAGCATTTGCGCCCCCAGCCGCCGAACAACACCGCCGGACAGGTGCCAATCGCCGCGTCGGTGCAATCGTAGCAGCATCAGCAGCATTGTCACCCAACCAGCAACACTTGTCGCAACGGCAATGGCCAAATGACCATAAATTGGAAAAAAAACCAGCGACAGGCCAACATTGACCACCACACCAATCGCCCCGTCAATCAGGGGAGCGCGTGTATCTTGGCGCGCAAAAAATGATGGCTGCAACGCTCTGACCGCAACAAACGCCGGAAGCCCCAAACAAAACGCCTGAACCGCCCACGCCGTGGCCTGTGTATCGGCCGCGCTGAAGGCGCCGCGTTCAAACAATAATGAAACAATCGGCATCGCCAACACCGCCAGTCCGCAAGCCGCCGGTAGGGTCAGTGCCATGGCCGCCAGCACGGCCCTATCCTGTGTCCGCCGGGCACCATGAGCATCGCCGATTGCAAGACGGTGTGCCAGTTCTGGCAACAGCGCGGTGGACAAAGCCACCCCAACCACGCCCATGGGTAATTGATAAAGCCGGTCGGCATAATAGAGCCATGCCGCCGCACCCTGCTGACCGGTGGCAATAGATGTGCCGACCAATAAATTTATCTGCCCGATCCCCGCCGCCAACACTCCCGGCCCAATCAGTGCCAACATTCGGCGCACATTTTCAGTCAACCGCGGCAGCCCCAGAACCACCCGCAGACCGGCGCGCAGAGCGGCAATCAAGACAAATAAAAATTGCGCCAGACCGGCCAGCGTAACGCCATAAATCAAATACGCCAACACATCGGCCTTTAACACAACCGCCAATCCCATCGCCGCAATCAGCACCAGATTGAGCAATACAGGCGCAAAACCGGCGGCAAAAAATCGCCCATGCGCATTCAGCATGGCGGCAAACAGCGCCATGAGTGACATGAAAATCAGATAGGGAAAGCTGATACGCGTATAATAGACGCTCAAGGCAAATTTGTCGCCATCGTCGACAAAGCCCTGCGCCAATGCCGCGACCAGTGTCGGCATAAAAACTTGCGCAAGACCGGTAAAAATTACCAATGACAACAGCAATATGGAGCCTATTTGTCCGGCCAGTTCGGCTGCCGCTTTGGCACCATCGCGCTCGCGTGCTTGGGTATAAAGCGGCACAAAAGCAGCATTCAAAGCCCCTTCAGCAAATAATCGCCGGAACAGATTGGGCAATCGGAAGGCAATAACAAATATCTCCGCCAACGGCCCGGCACCCAATAAGGCGGCAATAAAAACATCGCGCACAAAGCCCGTGACGCGACTCAATAATGTTGCCGCACCGACCAAAGCGGCATTGGACAATAACCCCGAAGCCATATCAGGCAACCTTGCGCCGCAGTGCGGTCGGGTCGTCTATCGCCGCTTGCAATGCCGCTTTCAGTTTTGCCTTACGCGCCGGTGCGTGAATTTTACCGCCAGTCAAATCGGTGACATAAAAAACATCCATCGCACGCTCACCAAAAGTCGCAATACGCGCCGCCGTTACCGTGACATTTTGCTGTAAAAGCGTGTGCGCCAACGCATAAAGCAGGCCGGGCCTGTCCAAGGCCGATACTTCAATGAGGCTGGCCGCATCGGACAAATCATTGTCAATCTGCACTGAGGCAATAATATCAAATGCCGCCATACGCGGCGGCGGTCGGCGGTCACGCAAATGCTCAGACACTATCATGCGGTCGGCCAAAACATCTTTAATCGTTTCGGTCAGGCGTTTGACTTGAGCCGCTTCCAGCGGTTTTTGTTGACCCGGCCTTTGCACCCGCAAACCATCAATCGCCAGCCCGTCACGGGTTGTGATAATATGCGCCTCCAAAATGGTCAATCCGGCCACGGCACACGCTCCGGTAAGGCGCGCAAACAAACCTGCGTGGTCTTGGCCCACCAGTGTTATCTCAGAACACCCGCGCCAATCATCAGCAACCACATCAATCACCATAGGTGCTTTTTCGGCAGTTTTCATCAGCTTCACATGTCGCAATTGGCTTTCGGTGGTGAAACTGAGCCAATAAGCTTCCCCCATGCGTCGCCGATGATGCAGCATTTTCTTTTCTGACCAATTGCCGTCGAAAGCCTGCTCAAAAGCAAGCTGCGCCGCGGCCACACGCCCGCCGCGATAAGCCGCGCCATCATGGCCGGAGAGCAGGCGTTGCGTTTCGTGAAACAATTCGCGCAATAATTGCGCTTTCCAACTGTTGAACACGCCCGGCCCAACCGCCTTAATATCAATTTCGGTCAGCACCAATAAATGCTCAAGCCGCTCCATTGTTTGCACTTCATCGGCAAAATTTTCAATCGTACGTGGGTCGGTCAAATCGCGACGCTGGGCGACATCGCTCATCAGCAAATGTTCCCGCACCAGCCATTCACACAAGGCTGTTTCCGCCGCATCAAACCCGAGGCGGGGTGCCAGTTTTTTGGCAATGCGCGCGCCGGCAATTGAATGGTCTTCGGGGCGCCCTTTGGCAATATCATGCAATAGGGTGGCCAGATAAAGCACGCGGCGATTGACGCGCCTTGAGGATAACAGCTCATGTGCCAATTTATGTTCGTCGGCTAACGCACCGTTTTCAACCTCACGCAATAGGCCAATGGCGCGTAGCAAATGCTCATCGGCCGTATAATGGTGATACATGTTAAATTGCATCAGCGCGACAATGCGCCCGAAATCAGGGATAAACCGCCCCAATAGTCCGGCCTCATTCATGCGCCGCAAAGTGCGCTCCGGCTCTTTGCGCGAGGTCAAAATCTCGAGAAACAGATGATTGGCCACTTTATTGGCGCGCAAATCAGCATTAACCAGCTTGGCGGCACGGGTAATTTCACGCAGCGTATGCGGGTGAATGTCAAGCCGATGCGTGTCAGCCAGATGAAAAACGCGAATCAGATTGACCGGGTCGCGGGTAAAACAATCGGCGCGTGTCATCGACAGACGGCTGGCCGCAATGGTAAAGCCCGCGACTTGTTTTTGCCGCCGAAACAGGCTTGGCAGACGCACACGCGCACGCGCCTTTTTCTGACTTTCTTCCAATGTTGCACAAAAAATAGCGGTCAAATCACCAACATTTTTGGCCACCAGAAAATATCGCCGCATGAATTTTTCGACCGATTTCATCCCGGCCGAGGCGCTGGTCGCAAAACGTTCGGCCAAAGATTGTTGCACGTCAAAACTCAACCGCTCCTCGGCGCGACCGGTCAAAAAATGCAAATGGCAGCGCACTTCCCACAAAAACCGGTCGCAATTACGAAACAAGGCCAATTCATCGCTGGTCAGCGCGTTCAGTGTCACCAATTCGTCCAGCTCTTCAATCTGATAGCTATAGCGCGCAATCCAAAACAGCGTGTTCAAATCGCGCAAGCCCCCCTTGCCTTCTTTCAAATTAGGCTCCACCAAATAGCGTGAGCGACCGGTGCGCTCATGGCGTTCATCACGCTCCTCCAGTTTGGCGGCGACAAATGTGCGCGCCGTGCCTTTCACAATTTTGCCGTAAAACGCCTCACGAAAGGCCTCATAAAGTGTCGCGCTACCATAAATCAAGCGGCTTTCCAACATCGCTGTGCGCACCGTCATATCGGCTTTGGCTTCACGAAGACACTCACTGATGGAACGGGTGGCATGACCCACTTTCAATCCCATATCCCACAGCATATACAGCACATATTCAATGAAGCTCTCGCACGTTGCATTGCGCTTATAAGGTAGCAGAAACAGAATATCGATATCGGACTCCGGTGCCAATCGACCGCGACCATATCCACCAACCGCCACCAAAGTTACGCTTTCGGCGTCGGTCGGATTGGCAAGGCGCAACACATCATGTTCAACAAAGCCAGCCAATGCCACCAGCACATCATCTTGTAAGCGCGCCAATTTTTCGGCACACGCCGCGCCTCTTAATTTGCCGGTTTCAAGACCCCGCCGCGCTTCAGCGCGACCTTCGGTCAATTTTTGTCTCAGCACCGCCAGCACGGCGGCGCGGCCTTGGGTTTCATTATCTGTCGTCGCCCACGCATCACGCAAAGCCGCCAATATGATGTGGTGACGTAATGACGGGCATAATGGGCGCACCGATTTCGTTTTTCGGGCGGAACGGGTACCGGCCATAAAGTTCTCCTATCACGCTTATAACATAAAAGCCGTTGCTTTTACTGCCGCCGTGCCGACTAAATTTTCTGCTATTTTTCGCCGCCAATTTCCTTCAGTCGATAGAGCCAGTCAAGGGCTTCACGCGGCGTCAATCGATCTGGGTCAATCGTCTCCAATGCTGTGCGCAGCCCATCTTGTGCTGGTGCGCTGACACGCTGGGCGTCAAATAGCGGTAGCTCATTGAGTGCCGATGACCCTTTACCCGATATCTGGCCACCCGATATCTGGTCGCCCGATATCTGGTCATTGGCGGCGCGGTTTTCCTCCAGCAAAGCCAATATGGCACGGGCGCGCTCAATAACACTTTGCGGCAGACCGGCCAATTGAGCAACGTGAATACCATAAGAACGGTCGGCGGCCCCTTCGCCAACCTCGTGCAAAAAAATCAGTTGGCCGTTATGTTCGCGCACTTTCATAGACGCATTGGCCAGCCCTTTAAGACGCTCGGCCAAGGCGGTCATTTCGTGATAATGCGTGGCAAATAAGGTGCGGCAGCCCGGCCCGTCATGCAGATATTCAACCGCCGCCCAAGCAATCGACAGACCGTCAAATGTCGCCGTGCCGCGCCCGATTTCGTCCAATATCACCAAGGCGCGCGGTCCGGCTTGATTGAGAATCGCCGCCGTTTCGACCATTTCGACCATAAAGGTAGAGCGTCCCCGCGCCAAATCATCCGCCGCGCCAACCCGACTAAACACGCGGTCAACAATGCCAATCTCGGCTTTTTTGGCAGGCACAAAACCACCCATTTGCGCGACGATGGCCAGCAAAGCATTTTGTCGTAGAAAAGTTGATTTACCGGCCATATTGGGACCGGTCAGCAACAACACGCGTGGGTCGCTCTGCGCGGCGGCATCCAACCGACACTCATTGGCGATAAAGGGGCGGTCACGATTGCTCGTCAGTGCCGCCTCAACCACCGGATGGCGGGCGCCTTCGACAAAAAACCGCGTATCCTCATACATCGAAGGACGCACCCAATGGTGCGTCTCAGCCGCTTCGGCCAGTGCCGCACTAACATCAAATATGGCCAGCGCATCGGCGCGCGCCAGTAACCCTGAGCGCACCGCCAGCACATCCTCAACAAGCTGGTCAAAAATTTCCAATTCCAACGTCAAGGCGGTTTCACCTGCGCGTGAAATCTCTGCCGCCAATCCGGCCAGCTCGCCCGTTGAAAACCGCACCGCATTGGCCAATGTTTGACGATGGATAAACAGGGCATCAAATGGCGGTTTCATCAGCTTATCGCCATGCTGGGCAGGCACATCAATATGATACCCCAGCACGCCATTGTGCTTTATTTTCAGCGTTTTAATGCCGGTTTCATCAGCATATTTTTGTTGCAGACCGGCAATCACGCGACGACTTTCATCGCGCAAGCCCCGCGCTTTATCAAGACCGGCATGATAATCGGTACGCACAAAGCCGCCATCGCGCGCCAGAAGCGGCATATTGTCATCAAGGGCGGCACTTAATTGCTCGGCCAATACGCCAAGTGGCTTTTGCGCGTCTTGCAGGGTATCTATCACCGCCAGAAGTTCGGCGGGCATGTTTTCCACCGCATTCAACAACCCGACCAAATCGTTCACACAATCAAGACCGACGGCAAGTGTCCGTAAGTCGCGGGGACCACCGCGCTGTTGCCCCAATCGAGACAAGGCGCGGGCCATATCCGGTGCGGCTTTTAATTTTGTGCGCACGGCTTGCCGCAAACGCTCTTCGTGCAGAAAAAAATCGATACTGTCGTGACGCGCTGCTATCGCCGCAATGTCAAGCAAAGGCGCGGCCAATCGTGTCATCAATAAGCGCGCACCGGCAGCCGTAACCGTTTCATCAATACAATCCAGCAGGCTGCCGCGCCGCGTGCCGGCGGGGGTGTGAGTCAACTCCAAATTAGCGCGGGTGGCAACATCCAGTCCCATAAATTGCGCCATTTTTTCAATCTGCGGCGGATTAAGCCGTGGCATATTATCCAATTGCGTCGCCTGCAAATAAGTCAGTGCTTGCCCCAAGGCCACTATCTCGACGCGGCTTTCAAGCCCAAAGCCATCCAATGTCGCAATCGCGTAAACCTCGCCAATCCGCCGCTCGGCGGCCTTTAAGGACACGGGCGGGGCCACAAAATGTGCCATCGCACTTTCCGACATTTTTTCAATCAACGCATGGCCGACAGGCATATCCGGCACCACCAATTCACGCGGGGCAAGCCGCGCCAATTGCGCCTCCAGCTCGTTGGCCGACAATGTCGCAACCGCCACCGCACCGGTCGATATATCCAGCCAAGCCAGTGCCAATTCATCACCAGCGACCCCCAAAGCGGCAAGATAATTATCGGTGCGCGCATCCAGTAAAGCATCTTCGCTCAGTGTGCCGGCCGTCACCAAGCGCACCACATCGCGGCGCACGACAGACTTGGTGCCGCGCTTTTTGGCCTCGGCCGGATCTTCGGTTTGCTCACAAACGGCAACGCGGAAACCCTGCTTAATAAGATTTTCCAAATAACCCTCCGCCGCATGAAACGGCACACCGCACATGGGAATGTGTTTGCCCATATGCTGCCCACGATGGGTGAGTGTAATATTGAGCGCGGCGGCAGCGGTGACGGCATCGTCAAAAAACAATTCGTAAAAATCGCCCATACGATAAAACAACAGAGCATCTTCATGCGCCGCCTTGATTTCCAGATATTGCGCCATCATCGGAGTCGGCGCACTCGCTTGGCCGTTTGTTGCAGCTATTTTTGTTTTTGAGGTCATCAATCACAAGTCTAGCAGAAGCAGCGTAACAGACCAGCTTTTCGCTTGTTGCGACACAAAAAAACTGTTGGCGCCCAGATAATAAATTTTTCCTTTGTTTTCCTTTATCTTCCGCCGTAAAACGAAGCCGACAGAAAGGCGCATGATGTGAGCGACGAAAGCAAAAAATTTACCGACCAAGAAGCCTTGCGGTTTCATACGCGCGGCAAGCCCGGCAAGTTGGAGATTACGCCGACCAAGCCGATGGCCACGCAGCGTGATTTATCGCTGGCCTATTCGCCCGGCGTTGCCGTGCCAGTTGCCGCGATTGCCGCCGATCCGGAGGCTTCTTATGACTATACATCGCGCGGCAATATGGTCGCGGTTATTTCCAACGGCACGGCGATTTTGGGGTTGGGCAATTTGGGCGCACTGGCCGCCAAGCCGGTGATGGAGGGCAAGGCCGTATTGTTCAAACGCTTTGCCGATGTCGACTCGATTGATTTGGAGGTCGATACCGAAGACCCGACAGCTTTTGTCGATGCGGTTAAGCATCTCAGCCCGTCTTTCGGCGGCATTAATCTGGAGGACATTAAAGCACCGGATTGTTTTATCATTGAGCAGCAATTGCGCGAATTTATGGATATTCCCGTATTTCATGACGACCAGCATGGCACGGCCATTATTTGTGCGGCGGGTTTGATTAACGCCCTGCATTTGACCGACCGTGACATTCAAAGCACGAAAATTGTGGTTAACGGCGCCGGTGCGGCCGGTATCGCCTGTTTGGAATTGATTAAGGCCATGGGTTTGCCGCCGGAAAATGCGGTTTTGTGCGATACCAAAGGCGTTATTTACAACGACCGCAAAGCCGGTATGAACCAGTGGAAATCAGCCCATGCCATCGACACCAAGCTGCGTACGCTGGGCGAAGCGCTGGACGGTGCTGATGTATTTTTGGGCTTGTCGGTGAAGGCTGCGATGACCGCCGATATGGTGCGCGCCATGGCCGACCGCCCGATTATTTTTGCCATGGCCAATCCTGATCCGGAAATCACGCCGGAAGATGTGGCCGCCATTCGCGATGACGCGATTATGGCGACCGGACGCTCGGACTATCCCAATCAGGTTAATAATGTGCTGGGATTTCCGTATATTTTCCGTGGTGCGCTGGATGTGCGCGCAACCACGATTAACGATGAAATGAAAATTGCCTGCGCCGAGGCCTTGGCGCAACTGGCGCGTGAGGATGTGCCCGACGAGGTTGCCGCCGCCTATCAGGGTGAACGCCCACGCTTTGGACCGCGCTATATTATTCCGGTGCCGTTTGACCCGCGCCTGATTGGCGAAATTCCACCCGCCGTCGCCAAAGCCGCGATGGATAGCGGTGTGGCGCGCGCGCCGATTGTCGATATGGAGACCTATCGCCAACGCCTGTCGGCACGGCTTGACCCGGCGGCCAGCTCGCTGCAAATTATTATGAACAAATCCAAACAAAACGGCAAACGCATGATTTTTGCCGAGGGCGAACAAGAGCAGGTCATCCGCGCCGCCATTGCCTATAAGGATTTGGCACTGGGCGAACCGATTTTAATCGGCACCGAGCATATTGTGCGTGCCACCATGGCCGAATTGGGGCTTGAAGAGCGCACCGATATTGAAATTCGCGACACGCGGCAATTCCAAACCATTGAGACTTATGCCGATTTTCTTTACGAAAAATTGCAACGCCACGGCCAGTTGCATAGAGATTGTGTGCGATTGGTCAGCAATGATCGCAATATTTTTGCAGCCTGCGCACTGGAGCGCGGCGATGCCGACGCCATGGTGACCGGTGTCACCCGTAGCTATTCAATTATCCTTGAGGATGTGCGCCAAGTGATTGACCCGCGTCCGAAACATCGCGTTATCGGTGTTTCTATGTTGATTGGCCGTGGCCGCACCGTGCTGGTTGCCGACACCAATGTGATTGACATGCCAAGCGCCGAAGAATTGGCAGATATCGCCTGTCAGGCTGCTGCCACGGCGCGGGCATTGGGGCATGAGCCGCGCGTCGCCATGCTGGCCTATTCAACCTTCGGTCATCCCGAAGGCGACCGCTCGGTCTATATGCGTGAGGCGGTGAAAATTCTCGACAGCCGCAATGTTGATTTTGAATATGAGGGAGAAATGGCCGCCGATGTGGCGCTCAACCGAAAAGCCATGCAGCGCTATCCGTTTTGTCGGTTAAGCGAACCGGCCAATGTGTTGATTATGCCAGCCATTCACTCGGCTTCGATTTCCACCAAAATGCTTGAAGAATTGGGCAATGCGACGCTCATCGGCCCGATTTTGGTCGGCCTCAGCCGACCAGTGCAGATTGCCCGCATCGGGGCGACCGCGACCGAAGTGTTGAACATGGCAGCCATCGCCGCTTACGGGCTGGAGAAAATTTAGGATTATTCTATCTTGGTGTAGCGTGTTTTATAACGCTCATCCAGTGACATCATCGGCACCAGCACAAAAACGTCAATCGTATTGAACTGGTCGTCAATAACAGCTCCGTCGCCAATCATCCCGCCCATATGTACATAACCTCGCAAAACTGGCGGGATGGCGCGCAATGCCTGCCTCGTAACAATATCCTCAACAGCCATTCTATTCATCTCAACATAATGTTCGGGCAGCGCGCGCACCGCCCATGCGCCTTGTGTGCGGTGCTTATGGTAGAGATAGCTGAGCGGCAAGGCCAATTTCTCAACATCCATGCCTTCAAAGCTGGCGCAGCCGAACAGGACATCAACGCCGTAATGTCCCACGATGGCACCTATCCCGTGCAACATTAAATCAAGCCCCCGCTTGGAGCGGAAGGCCGGTGCCACGCAGGAGCGACCGGTTTCCATTAAATTCAAATCGCGACCGGCCCCATCAAGAAATCCGCTAATATCAAATTCAGTGGCCGAATAAAACCCGCCACATTTTGCCGCCATTGACTGGCGTAGAAAACGATAGCAGCCGACCACAATCTCACCCCCCGGCAAGCGTGTTTCATCCCCAACACCATCGGCATCACCACGCGTGGTCAACAGCATATGGTCACAATATTCATCATAATGGTCGGCGTCACGGCGAGACTGCTTTTGTTTGCTATCGGCGCGCGCCGACATTTCTTCATAAAACACCTGATAGCGAAGCGCTTGCGCAGCAGCAATTTCACGCGCATTGGTCGCCAACCGAACGGTTAATTCGCCGCGCACTTCATGCACTGGCGCGTCACCTTGCGCATGCGAAAAAGGGGGGGGCAATGGTGGTGTAACATGTGTTTGGTCAGTCATAAATGTAGCTTAACCGATTTGTTCCATCACATCACGCTTTATTGTCCGACCTAACGGGTGATTATCCGGCGTGGCGCGCCGCACCATCGGTGGACTGGCTCGGCAATCGCCGCCAATTCAAACCGGTCGCAATTTCCGCCTCGCCCAATAATTCACGTCCGGCCAAATCGGTCAGCGTCCGCGCCACACGCAACAACCGATTAAACCCACGCGCCGTTAAATGCCGGTCATCAACCACCCGCGTGAGCAATTTCTCTCCGGCCTTATCAGCAGCACTATAGGTGCGCAAATCGTCACCATCAAGGCGCGCATTGAGACAGGCTTGTCGCTCGATTTGTATCGCTCGCGCGGCCTGCACACGTTCACCAATAACCGCACTGCTTTCGCCCGGCGTGTCACTCAGCATGGTCGACAGTGCCACTGGCGGCACATCAATACGAATGTCAAATCGGTCAAGCAATGGGCCGGACAATCGCGCCAGATATTCCTGCCGACAAGTCGGCAATCGGTTGCAGGCCAGTTCGGCATCATCGGCGTGGCCACACCGGCATGGGTTCATCGCCGCCACAAGCTGAAAATCGGCCAAATAGCTGACATGCGCCTCAGCGCGGGCCACATCGACACGACCAGTTTCAATCGGCTGGCGTAGCGCATCCAAAGTCTGGCGGGAAAATTCGGGTAATTCATCAAGAAACAAGACACCGCGATGGGCCAGCGAAATTTCGCCCGGCTTGGCCTGTCGCCCGCCGCCAATCAACGCCGCCATGCTGGCCGAATGATGCGGGGCACGAAACGGCCGCTGGCTCGCCAATCGAATGCCCCCACGGGTGCTGGACAGGCTTTCAATGACGCTGATTTCCAACCTTTCAGCCGCTGTCAACGACGGCAAGAGACCGGGCAAGCGCGCCGCCAACATTGATTTACCGGCCCCGGGCGGACCACTCATAAGTAAATTATGCCCTCCGGCAGCCGCCACCTCCAATGCCAGCCGCGATTGTTGTTGGTCGCGCACATCGGACATATCGGGATAATCGGGGGCGGTGGCATCAACTGTCGGCTGCGGAGTGGCCAGTAACTGTGTGCCGTGTAAATGATTGTTGATTTGCAACAAATTTTCCGCCGCCACAATGCCGCCTGCATCAGAGTCCGACAGACCCGACCAAGCCGCTTCACCGCCGCAAGCCGCCGGACATATCAACCCCAAATTGCGCCCCATTGCCGCCATCGCCGCAGGCAGGGCGCCGGGGACGCCGATACACGCGCCGTCCAATCCCAACTCGCCCATCACCAAATAACTATCAAGAGCGGCCTGCTCCAAACCACCCATGGCAACAATCAAACCAAGCGCGATTGGCAAATCATAATGGCTCCCTTCTTTGGGCAAATCGGCTGGTGACAAATTTATGGTAATCCGGTCATAAGGCAGAGCCAAGCCAATGGCCGCAAGGGCGGCGCGGACGCGGTCGCGACTTTCAGCCACAGATTTATCCGGCAGCCCAACCACATGAAAAGCGTTTTGGCCCGGCGCCAAATGCACCTGAACATCAACCGGAATGGCTTCAACGCCCTGAAAGGAGATGGTTTTGATATGTGCGACCATATTTTTTCTTTTGTTTTCTTGGTTTAAGCTTTTTTGAGCCTAGGCGAAAATTTATACCGATACAAGCAGTAGAGGCTTGCCTTCCCCGCCCGAACAATGGCAAACTTGCCCTGATTTAAGGAGAATCAGACATGTTTGGACGCCGTCCTATCACCGTTGAAGTTGGCGATGTTTTTATTGAACCATTAGCTGGCAAGCGTCGTATTTTCAAAGCCCTTGGTATTGCCGAACGCGCCGATGCCAGCACTTTTGAAATGCTCTGGGACATTACCGAAATTATGAGTTTCGACGGGTTGCCCCATGCCCGCTTGCGCAGCCGCGAAAACGGCAATGAGCGAGTCATTTCGGTTGACGCGCTGTCGCGTCAAGATTTTTACCTCAAGAAGCAATAATCACCGCCGCGCTTCAATGGCATCCCAGATAAGCGCAGCAATATCAGCCCCCCCGAATGCCTTTATTTCGCGGATACCGGTCGGTGAGGTGACATTAATTTCGGTTAGGTAATCGCCAATCACATCGATTCCGGCAAAAACAATCCCCAGTTCTTTTAATTTTGGGCCAATCGCGGCGGCAATCGCCAAATCACGCGCACTGAGGTCGGTGGCATGTGGCGTGCCGCCCACATGAAGATTGGCGCGCGCATCGCCCTCGGCAGGCACACGATTTAACGCCCCGACCGCCACGCCTTCAACCAGAACAACACGCTTGTCACCAGCGCGCACAGCCGGAAGATAAGCCTGCGCAATTATCGGGTCGCGCGAAACGCTGAGAAACATATCCAGCAACGAGCCGAAATTTTCATCATCCGGCCGAAGGCGAAAAATGCCGGCCCCGCCATAGCCGAAAAGCGGCTTGAGAATAATATCCCCATGGGTTTTGCGAAAATCATGCACGACTTGCTTATCGCGCGTCATCACGCCGGGCGGCAACAGGCCGTCAAATAAGGTTGGAAAAATTTTCTCCGGTGCATTGCGCACACTCGCCGGATTATTGACCACCAGCGTCTGCGGATGTATCTGCTCCAGAAAATGTGTGGCGGCAATATAGTGCATGTCAAACGGCGGGTCTTGGCGCATCAGCACCACATCCATGTCGCGCAAATCGGTGCGCTGCGGCGCTCCCAATTCAAAATGCGCCCCGGCCACATCAACCAATTTCAGACTTTGCAAAGGGGCCGAAACCACGCCGTCTTGTAGTGCCAATCCGTCCGGCTCATAATAAGAGAGCCGGTGGCCACGCGCCTGCGCCTCCAGCCCGAGGGCAAAACTCGTGTCGCCAGTAATATCAATATCGGCGATTGGATCCATTTGCAAAGCAACGCGCAAGGCCATAGTCCCTCCTGACTTGTTAAGCCGACAGTTTCTCCGAAATTGACGCCAAGCTCAAGCCCGATGGCAGGGCCTCATATACGCCAAACATTTTGCCGATGCTGCGGCCAATGGTGTCGCGTTAGTAAAATTTGGTCAAACCGCCAGTAAAACTGTTGAAATCGTGGTCGCCGCGCAACAAATGCACCGGCGGCAGCGGCAATCCGCCGCCATTGATGCGCTGACACGCTGGCCCCTATCGGCACGGGCATTGTGCGATATTTCACTTCAATAAAGACCAGCACCCGCCCGCGCCGCATAATCAAGTCAATTTCACCCATCGGCAGACGCAAATTGCGCGCCACCGGCCAATATCCTTTCAACACCAACCAGCACAGAGCAAAAATTTCCGCCCGCCGCCCCCGATGCCAACCAGCGCGCTTTTTACCTATTGTCATCACTTTTACGTCTTTTATTGAGTGCCAGTGCTGCCGCATAAACACGTTTGCGCTTTTCGCCGGTCGTCGCCACAACATGCTGCACCCCATCGCGCAAACTCATCGACGCCAATGCCGTGTGTAAATGCGCATTGAGCCTTGCATCGTCCAACGCCGTTGCTGTTGCTGGTGGTCCAAGCAGCACAATCATTTCACCGCGCGGCGCGGTGGTTTCAAAATAGGCCAGAACTTTCTCTGCCGTGCCGCCGACAATTTCTTCAAAGGTTTTGGTTAATTCACGCGCTACAATAATTTCACGATTGTTTGCCAAGGCCGCCAAATCGGCCAGTAACGCGGTCAGCCTTTTGGGGCTTTCGAACAACACCAAAGTCATTTGAAGCCGACTCAATTCGGTCAGGGCGGCCTGTCGTGGTTTTTTTTTGACTGGCAGAAAGCCGATAAAGGCAAAACGGTCGGTCGCCAATCCGGCAATGCTGAGCGCGGCAATCGGTGCCGAGGCCCCGGGAATGGGTATCACCGCATAACCAGCAGCGCGCGCCGCGCGCACCAAAGGCAGGCCGGGGTCGGATATCAGTGGTGTGCCAGCATCGCTAACCAAGGCCACAGCCTCGCCGTCAGCCAGACGCTCAAGAATTTGCGGGCGTATTTTGGCCGCATTATGCTCGTGATAAGCCAATCGGCGCGTTTTAATACCATAAAGGGCGGCCAACTTGCCAGTATGGCGCGTATCCTCACAATATATCACTTCTGCGCCGCCTAACACATCAAGCGCCCGCAGGGTAATGT